>DFNY01000242.1:0-1074 GCA_002376595.1 Jonesiaceae bacterium UBA3555
GCGAGATGCGGGTTGGGCGTTCTAGTTCTGCGTCTTTGTCGGTCTTGTAGTCACCAAGAACTACGGGGGAAACATCTGACCCTGCAAGGTTCCCAATGCGGCCGTAGGCGTCTGGGATGGACACCTTTGTGACAGTCTGGTTGCTGAATACAACGGGTCCGTCTTCGCAACCCACAACTACGGCTTCTGCCTGGGAGATGGCTTCTCCGTGAACTCCCGTGCACTGAGTCGTTTGGGCAATGACGCTGCCGTCCGATGCTATGTGTTTGACGGTCGACCGCGATTCGCTGTTGCCTTCGCTGACAATGAGCGAGCTGTCGTTGAGCCGAACGGCGAGTCCATGGTGAGCCTCGGGTGCCTTGTACTGGAAGGTTGGTTCCGCAGCAGCCAAGTTTTCGATTGCGGTGAATTGTGCAGAGTCGTAGGTTGTAGCTGAGCCGGTTGCGTCGTCAAAGAAGGTGACGGAGCCGTTGTGGGGGGTTGCATGCCCGGGTTTTTCTGCTGCGACTAACACTCCGNGTAGTTGCGGCGTTGCGGTGAAGTAGTGGCTGTGGTCTCCGTGGGGTTCTTCCCATGTTCCTAAATCTAGGAGTTCGAATCCTTGGGCAGTGGACAAGGAGAGGTATCGTCCGTTACCGGTTGGGTTGAGGCGCAGGAATCCTTCGGCGTCGATGTTCTCTATTGGTTGCAGTGTGGTTGCATCCAACACTGCGATTCCACCTTCGTGCGTAATTGCGATTCTGGATTTCAGTGAAGCCGATTCGGTGGCGCTTGCCTCTGCGCTCGGGCTTTCTGAAGGTGTGCCGGCGGAGGACTCGCTAAATTGCGATGCGCTGCAGGCTGCAAGGCTCAGCGCGCTTACAAGAGCGAGCGAGAGTACTTTGGCTAGTTTTCCTGGGGGAATGGTGGGCGAGGTGACGGAAGACAAAATGGCTCCATTGGTTAGAATGAGAATCACTCTCATTAATGATCGACAGAAGTGTGCGCGCTACAAAAGCGAGCATACATAAGTTGAGAATAATTCTCAATAAAGAGTCTGCTCCTGTGTTGCTCGCCACGAATTTCCCGACGAAT
>DFNY01000242.1:1238-2420 GCA_002376595.1 Jonesiaceae bacterium UBA3555
ACTAAGCCAGAAAATCACCCATCAATTTCGTTTCAGACTACCTAAAACGGCAGATCCTGCGATAATTTTCAACTAGGGCGCCAGTCAAGGCGACCACCTCTGAACAAGGAGATTCACATGGGACTCGACGACCTCGTAAACAAGGCTAAAGAAGCTCTTGGTGGCGGCAACAAGGACGACCTCATTGCAAAGGCCAAGGAAACCCTTTCCGACGAGCGCATTGACCAGCTAGCAGACGCAATCAAGAACGTCGCCCCAGACTCAATCGACGAAAAGGTTGACCAGCTCGCTGAGCAAGCAAAGAAGCTTAACGACTGATAAACACGTGTTCTCGGGCCGATGTCCGGAATTCGACACAAAGTCGATAGAATAAGGGAGCGCCACACTCGTGGCGCTCCCTTATTTGCTTTTTACACAGGAGGACACGATCGTGTCGGATGTCGCTGTATCCCCACCAGAAGTCACATTTAGCCTAAACGGCCAGCAGACTACGGTGACACAGGGAACTACCGGCACCGAGCTGTTCGAGCAACAGCGCGACGTCGTGGTACTCCGCGTCAACGGTGAACTCAAAGACCTCTACTACGCGCCACAAGCCGGCGACGAAGTTGAAGGCGTACTTATCAGCGAGCCAGACGGCCTCGACGTTCTACGTCACTCAGCTGCCCACGTACTGGCGCAGGCTGTGCAGAACGTCAACCCAGACGCAAAACTCGGCATTGGCCCACCCATCAAGGATGGGTTCTACTACGACTTTGACGTTGAAGAAGCCTTCACCCCAGAAGACCTCAAAAACCTTGAAAAGCAGATGATGCGGATCATCAAGGAAGGCCAAACCTTCCAGCGCCGCGTCATCACCGAAGTAGAAGGCCTTTCGGAACTCTCCAACGAGCCATACAAGATCGAACTAATCGGGCTCAAGGGAAACTCCGAAAACGCTGGCGAAGGCGCATCCGTTGAGGTCGGAGCCGGTGAACTCACCATCTACCAAAACGTCAAGCGTAACGGCGAAGTAGCCTGGCAGGACCTCTGCCGCGGACCACACTTGCCAAGCACCAAACTCATTGGCAATGGTTTCAAACTGATGCGTTCCGCAGCAGCGTACTGGCGCGGCTCTGAAAAGAACCCAATGCTCCAACGCGTCTATGGAACCGCATGGCCATCAAAGGACGAGCTCACCGC
>DFNY01000242.1:2443-5676 GCA_002376595.1 Jonesiaceae bacterium UBA3555
GCACATCACCAAGGGCCACCTCTATGAGACCTCAGGCCACTTGGACTGGTACCGCGACGGAATGTACCCTCCCATGCACATGGACGAGGTCACCGACGAAGCAGGAAACGTGGTCAAGGCAGGTGCTGACTACTACCTCAAGCCAATGAACTGCCCAATGCACAACCTGATCTTCGATGCACGAGGCCGCTCATACCGCGAACTGCCGCTGCGCCTCTTCGAGTTCGGTACCGTATACCGAAACGAAAAGTCCGGAGTCATTCACGGCCTCACCCGTGCACGTGGATTCACACAAGACGACGCCCACATCTACTGCACCCAAGAACAAATGAAGGACGAGCTCACCAATGCGCTCAACTTCGTTCTTGACCTGCTCAAAGACTACGGCCTAGACGACTTCTACCTAGAACTCTCAACCCGTGACCCTAAAAAGTCAGTAGGTTCAGACGAGGTATGGGAAATTGCCACCCGCACACTCGAAGAAGTTGCCACTGCGTCCGGGCTTGAACTCGTACCAGACCCAGAAGGCGCTGCGTTCTATGGTCCAAAGATCTCGGTCCAAGCGAAAGACGCAATTGGCCGCACCTGGCAGATGTCCACAATCCAACTGGACTTCAACCTGCCAGAGAAATTCGACCTTGAGTACCAGGCTGCCGATGGCTCACGCCAGCGCCCAGTGATGATTCACCGCGCGTTGTTTGGCTCGATTGAGCGCTTCTTCGGTGTGCTGCTCGAGCACTATGCGGGTGCCTTCCCAGTGTGGCTAGCACCAGTCCAGGTAACCGCGATCCCAGTGGCAGAACCATTCAACGACTACCTCGCTGACGTGGTATCACAGCTCAAGAAGGCTGGAGTGCGAGCAGAACTCGACGACTCTTCAGACCGATTCCCAAAGAAGATTCGCAACGCGTCGAAGTCCAAGGTTCCATTCACCATCATCGCCGGTGGGGAAGATGCCGAAGCGGGTGCAGTGTCATTCCGTTTCCGTGACGGAAGCCAAGAGAACGGTATTCCAGTGGCTGACGCAGTAGCCCGGGTTGTTGAGGCAATCAAGAACCGCGCGCAGGTTTAGCATGAACAGCACAGTGGGGTTCGGCAAGGCCGGGCCCCACTGTGCTCTTTGTACATGAGTTCTTATGCTGTAGGACTCAGCGGCAGGTTTGCGTTGCTGGGCTCGTCGCAATTTTTAGGGCTGAGCTAAGGGGAGAATTAATGATTGTAGAGGACCCACAGGACTTTGCTGGCGAGCCAGATGGCCTGCGTCGTTTATGGACACCTCACCGCATGGCCTACATTGGTGGCGAAGGCAAACCTCAAGATGCCTCCACTGGGCAGTGCCCCTTCTGCGTCATTCCATCGAAGAGTGACGAGGATGGCCTTATCGTTGCGCGTGGAACCCACGCTTACGTAGTGTTGAATCTGTTTCCCTATAACTCAGGACACCTTATGGTGGTTCCCTACGAGCACGTCTCGTTGTACTCACAGGTGCCACGCGAGGTCATGATCGAAATCGGCGAACTGACCCAAAAGGCGATGCGAGCTTTTGACGTGGCAATGCAGCCCGCAGGATTCAACATTGGGATCAACCAAGGCGAAGCCGGCGGCGCCGGTATCGCGGCACACCTCCACCAACACGTGGTGCCACGTTGGGTTGGAGACTCCAACTTCTTCCCAATAATTGGGCAGACAAAGGCCATGCCCGCGCTGCTTTTCGACACCCGCAACCAGTTGGCTGCGGCCTGGGCTAAGTTGGACAACTAGCTTTTTTGGTTCGCCTGGGCAGCTTCAGGTTTTGGTGTGCCTGGGTAACTTCAGCTCTTGGTTTCTGCCAGGACGCGTTGAAGTGGCTCGTAGTGCCGGATAACTGCTGCCTTGTATGCGGAAACGTCTCCTGCTTCGAGGGCGTCGAGCATGTCTGAGTGGGCGTGAACTGTCTTGTGAATGTCCTCTGGCTGAGCTACACCAAGCTTTGGGCTGACGGCGGTGTGGACGTCCCAGAATGCGCCCACCAATTGGACCATAAGAGAGTTGCCAGTATGAGCAAGAAGGGCGGTGTGGAATGCGCGGTCTTGTTCGCCAAAGAGTTGTCCTTCATTAGCTAGGTCACTCATTTGCTGGACGAGTTCGCGCAAGTCTTCGTTTGTGTTTCCAGCTATCGCTGCGGAGAGTCGTTCTCCTTGGGCAAGGTCCATTTGTTGGCGTACATCGACAATTTCGCGTAGCGCTTGAAGGTCGTCTCCGGGGCTCAATACGCCTCGGAAGACGAGAGTTTCCACGAGGGCATCAAGCTTCNNATTTCACCCACGAAGGAGCCGTGTCCGTGCCTGACTTCGACTATTCCAAGGGTGGACAAGTTGCGTACTGCTTCACGTACGGATGTGCGTGACACTCCAAGAATTTCTTGGAGTTCAGATTCCGAGGGGAGGGGATCTCCAGTTTTCAAGCCACGGGTCAAAATAAGGTCTTTGATCTGCGCCGATGCAGCTTCTGACCGAGATGCTTTTGAAGCGAACATGCCGCGTCCTAAATCTGTTGAAGATTGCATTTTGATCTCAAATCTTTCGTGTTGGCTTGATTCTAGTCACAAACCTGCGTACATTCCATTATGTACATCAGACATCGTACGTCTGATCTTACAACTTCGACGATTGGAAATACATGTTCACCGCAAAGACGCGGCCAACAACGAAGCGTCCGTTCAGGACAACTGCGTTCGTAGCCGGAGCACTAGCCACCACCCTCATACTTGCGGCGTGCGGGGGCAGCAACGCTGCTAACAACACTGAATCACCGAAGCCATCCGTCTCGAGCTCCTCCGCCACAGCCGGTGAAGTAGACCCAAACGGAATCATTGAAGCCGGTTTCAGCTACACCCTCTCTGGCGGCTTCGACCCAATGATCACCACCGGTGCCATCACTGTTGCTGCGAACTGGCACACCCTTGAAGGGCTTACCGAGCTCGACCCAGTTACACGAGAAGTGTACGCGGCACTCGGCGCAGAACTGCCAACCAAGGTTGATGAAACCACCTACACCGTCAAACTCCGCGAAGGCGCAGTCTTCCACGATGGCACCCCTGTCACCGTCGAAGACGTCATCTACAGCTTCGAGCGTGTACTGAACCCGGACAACGGCTCCCTCTACGCAGGCTTCATTGACTTTGTAGAAGGCGTTACCAAGGTTGACGACACCACCGTCCAGATCAAGACTAAGTACGCATTCTCTCTCGTTTC
>DFNY01000126.1:0-252 GCA_002376595.1 Jonesiaceae bacterium UBA3555
TTGGAAGACGGTCCTGTGGTACACCGAGATTGAGGGCATGACTCCAGCGGAGATCGCACCTCTGCTTGGTATTGCGCCTCGTGCTGTGTCAGCGTTGGCTTTCCGTGCGCGCGAAGGTTTGCGCGAGAACTGGCTCAAGGCCCACATCAACAAGGATGCGCGCGCCGAGTCAGAGGAATGCCAGTGGGCGGAACAGTATCTTGCTGCGTATGCTCGTGATTCTTTGAGCGCGAAGCGGACTGCGCGCATGCA
>DFNY01000126.1:353-5862 GCA_002376595.1 Jonesiaceae bacterium UBA3555
CTGTTGTTGGTGGGGCTTCTGTGGCGTCTGGAGGTGCCGCTGGTGCAGTGGGCAGTTCTGGCCTTGCTGCCGGTATGTCTGAGGCAGCGGGTTCAACTTCAGGAGCCGGTGTTCTGTCATCTGCCGGCAACTGGTTTGCGCAGTTGAAAGACAAAGCCGCTGCTAATCCGTCCTTGGCTGTTGCCGGTGGGCTTGGGGCAGGTTTGGTGGTTGTGGCTGTCGGTGTTGCGGCTGCGTTGAGTTTGGGTGGCCAAGACTCAGCCTCGGCTGTGCCTTCGGCTGCGTCTTCTCCACGTGGCTCGGCTACGCATTCCGCACCTTCTGATCGGGAAAATGCTGAGATTGCCGACGAGTCCCCAGCGAACTCTGATCCTTCTGTTGAGCAGAGCTCACCCCTGGAGTCGGCGGGTGCCGATGAGGGTCTCGCTGATTCACGTCCCACTGAATCCTACGGCTCTNNCTTCTAGCCAAACGTCTTCGGACCCAGATGATGAGCCTAGTACCGAGCCAACCTCGGAGCCAACTGGTGAACCATCAAGTGACCCTACAGACGAGCCTACGACTGATCCGAGTGGCGAACCCACAACGGACCCAACTGACGAGCCGACCGCTGAGCCAGCACCCCTTGCGGTGATGTCTGAGTCGGTTGCGAATAGCCAAGTCATGCCTCGGTTCTCAGGCACTGGTGAGCCTGGCAGTACGGTGCAAGTGTTCTTGGCAGATTCACTAAGCCTTGCGGATTCCACCCAGAAGGCCGATTCACTGGTCCGGGCCGATACAGAAGTCCAGGCAGTTTCGCCGCAAATAACTGTGGGCACGGATGGCACTTGGCAGGCCGACGTTAGCACTGACGCACCCACCACTGGCAGCCAACGCTACGTTGTAAAGAACAGCGTTGATGGCGTGGTGGTCTCTACAGTGAACATTGCAACGACTTATGACATTGTGGCGCCTACTAAACGTGACTTCCAGGTGTGTAAGGTCTACGAAGCAGGCACCTACCCTAACTACGTAGACAACGGCGGCGTTCTTTACACCGATACCGAGTTGGGTAGCCTCACTCTGCTTTTTAGCATTGTCACTGGCGCTAGTGGGACGGCATCGTTCCAGTTCAACTCATTGATCAGTGAGCCGCTGTCGCTTACCCAGGGAGCGAAGACCTACAAGCTCGAAGCTTCAGGGGATCCCTCACTGTTTGCGCCTTCAAACACCGTGCGGATGCGGCACATGATTGCTGACCCCGCCGGAAATAGGTACGGCCCATGGTTGGACGTATTCGGATTCTCCCTAGCACCAAGCGCGCAGGGAGAGAACTCTCCTATCGCAGACGACTGCGTCTAGCTACTCTAAAGGTCATCTGCACCCAGGCCGATATCTAGTATGGACATTCCCCTAACTAGAGGCAGCTATGACACCGTTGAGCGACACCAAAAGAGTTGTGATCACGTCAAAGCGTGTGCTGGCACGATCGACTCGTCGCCGCGCTCTACCCACAGTGGTTGCGGCCTTACTCGTCAGTGCACTTGCTTCGACGAGCGCGGTCAGCCTCGACACGAGACCGCTTGAGCCGAGCATTCGGAGCGTTTCTATCGGCTCAGCTAATGCTGGAATAGGCTCTCTACTGCGTGAGTTCGCAATTTACTCTGGCCGACTTATGGCTACCTCAAAGCGATACTCAAAACTGTATGTTGACCCTTCGGGAACCGCTGTAGAAGCTGCAAAGAATGCTCGCAAGAAGGGCCGAGCTTCGGTTGCAAAGAACATCGAAGTAATCTCCAAGACGGCTCAGGCACGATGGTTTGGTGACTGGAACTCAACTTCCACCGTTCGCTAATCAGTTGCTTCGTACATTTCTGGCGCGAACAAGGCCAAAGCACGTCCCACCCTGGTGCTGTATGCAATTCCTGGCAGAGACTGCGGTAGTTATTCGGCCGGCGGTTTCAACAAAGCTAGTTATCAAAAGTGGATCACCGAGGTAGCCGCTGGGATAAAAGGATCCCAACCGATCATCGTGCTCGAACCAGACTCGCTCGCTCAAGATTGTGGCAACAATGCTCGCAATGACTTGCTGAAGTGGGCTACCAAAAAGCTAACGGCTGCTGGAGCGTGGGTCTACCTAGACGGCGGCCACTCCAACTGGCGTACCCCAGCGGAAATGGCAAAGCGGCTCAATGCCGCCGGCATTTCTGAGGCTCGCGGGTTTGCAACCAACGTGTCCAACTACAACACCCCAGCCAAAGAGAAGACATACGGCACCAAGATTGCCGCGGAGTTGAAGAAACTTAAGGTCACAACCGCACATACGAACTTCGTTGTAGACACATCGCGCAGCGGCAAAGCCATCAATTCCTCAGAATGGTGCAACCGAAAAGGTGCAGGCTTGGGCCTCGCTCCAAAGTTGGTGAACGACTCCACCCAACTGGACGGACTGCTATGGATTAAGCGCCCGGGTGAGTCAGACGGCACATGCAATGGGGGACCACAAGCCGGAAAATGGTGGGAAAAGGGCGCCCTCGAGTTGGTCAAGAATCGCGCCAAGTAAGCGGACCCACCCCCCTAAATCACCACAATCACGCGCGTCAGGCCGAAACCACACGCGTCAGCCCTACTGACAAGCAAGACCCACAAACAAGATCCACAGGCAAACAAAAAGACCCTCCGGTTTCCCGGAGGGTCTTGCTGTGCGCTCGAAGGGATTCGNNGTACGAACGCCCATTCACTGCTCTCGCTGTGAACCTCAATTAGTCTACCGCCAAACCAGTGCGAAGCGGTAACCGAAAGCGGCCAACGCGAGCAACGCCACATTTACACTACATTTGTGTGCTCACCGAGGAAACGGGTTGAGACGCGGACCTGCCACTGACGTCGTCGGTGACAAACGATGCCAGCCCGAGCACTGCAACTATTGCCAAGACCACCCGCACTACTTCTGCCCCAGAGCGGACTCGTCGGGAAGTGCCAGCAAAGTAAGTGCTGCGAGATTCCGACTCGTACAGGCTCTCTGGGTAGGCCTCGTCGCCTGGGGAGATCCCTGTAAGCCAATCAGGGTGGAGTTTAGCTACGGCGCCGGAGTCTTCATTGTTGGTGTGTGGACTCATAAATCTATCTTTGCAATCTTGCGCGTTGTTGTCATCACTCTAGAGGCCTACCAGTGCCCCGCGACGAAAAGCACACAGCCCCCAATCCACAGTGTGGATTGGGGGCTGTGTGCGCACGTTACTCAGCGTGCAGAGTCAGTTTGCTTGCGCAGTTTCATCAACTTGTTCAGGCGCACAACAACGAACCAGAGAACCAACAAAGCGATGACAACAAGCACGAGGTTCGAAATGATTCCGCTCCACTGTTCAAGCACAGGTTTAATTGCTGGACCGAACGCGTAACCCAAACCAATCCAGATACCGTTCCACACACCCGAACCCGCGAGGGTGTACATGGAGAACTTGGCAAAGTTCATCTTCTCAATACCGGCCGGGATGGAAATGAACGACCGAACCAAAGGAACGCACCGACCCACAAGCACCGCAACGCCGCCCCACTTTTGGAAGAATGCTTCGGCCTTGTCAAAGTCTTCAAATTCCATAAGCGGGATACGTCCCACAAGAGCTCGCGTACGGTTACGTCCTAGAAGGGCGCCAATTCCGTACCACATCCACGCACCTAAGAGCGCAGCAACAGTAGCGGCACCCCAGGCCAGCCATGCGTTCATACGGCCGTCGTACGCCAAGAAACCAGCGCCAGGGAGAACCGCTTCGGACGGGATGGGCGGCACAAAGGTCTCGATAAGGATTGCTAGGCCCACACCGAGCTCGCCGATGCTTTCCATCAAGCTCAGTACCCAACCAATGAAACCGGAATACTCGGAATCGGGGTGATACTGCTCAGCAATGTGAGTGAGCGTTGTGAGGTTCACGCAATCTCCTGTGTATGAAGGTCCTCGCCGCACTTCACGCTGAGCGTTATGGGCTAGGAAACGGTGCGTTATCGCATCGAGGGGCGAATGTCGCCTCAACCATGGTAATCACGTCTGGGCCAGATACCGAGAGTGAGCACGATACCTTTACCAGTAATTTGGACAAACCCTGAAAACCGACGGTGCTACGACTACAGGGAAAACAAAAAATCCTTCAGCTAATGCTGAAGGATTTTTTGATCTGTGCGCTCGAAGGGATTCGAACCCCCAACCTTCTGATCCGTAGTCAGATGCTCTATCCGTTGAGCTACGAACGCCCGGTCCTTTGACCAGAAAGAACATTACCTGCTGTGGACGCAAATACCCAAATCCAACGCTGGTGATGCGTACCACGTTGCCTGAGGCTTAGTGCTCAAGCTCAGCGATTCTCGCATTCAAGAACTCTTGGTCTTCACCCTGCGCCAAAGCAAGCGCAGCAGAGAAGTACTCGCGTGCACCGGCGGTGTTCTCCAACTGTTGTGACACCAATCCGGCCACTGTGTACGCATCGCCCTCTGCTTCCTCGATGCCTGCCTGCTGCGCAAGTGTCACGGCTTCGAGTGCATTCTGCAGGGCAGGCTCAAAGTGGCCTTTGCGGGCCAATAATTGAGATTTCAGCATCGACATCTCGATGCGCACAACGCCGAGGTCTTCAGGCTCTGCTAGGGAGTGTTCCGCAATGTAGGCAAATGCTTTGTCCAGGATGGAGAAGTCCACCGATTCAGAAACTGCTGCCTGGGCGATAGCTGATCGCTGCGCTGATTCGGCAATGAGTGCTGGCTCTTCCAGAGCGCAGGCAGCCTTGTACAGGTCATGCGTGAACTCTTGGACCTGAGGGTGCTCCATTTCGGTGAGCAGCCCAACAATGCGCGAGAGGAACCCAAAAGTTTCTTGTGGCAACCCGTTTTCTTCGCTGAAGTCTCGGCCGTAAATCCATGCCGAGAACGCTTCTTGGATTTCTCCGCTTCGCGCAGCTGCTTCGCCCACTGCCGCAAGATGCATAGTGATCACCTGCGGGTCGGATTCTAATTCTAGGTGCCAGTTGAGAGCTTCGCGCATGGGCGCGAGTGCTTCCTGTGGCAGCCCAGCATTGATGAGTTGGGTGCCTAAAGCGAAGTGGAGGTCATGGACTTGTTCGTCCTTGGCCTGGGCTAGTGCCGCATACTTTAGCGCCCGTTGAAGGGTTCGCGCGGAGTCTTCGCTCCGGTCAACAGTTGCTTGGGTACGGCCCTTCATTGCCAAGATTGCCCACGCACTGGCAAAGTCGCGTCCCTGTAGTGCGAGGTGAGCCGCGTTGTCGTAGGTGTCGATTGCAAGATCCCACTGCTCTTGGCGCGCCGCGAGCAAAGCATTGGCTACGTCAGCACGTAGAGAATGCGAACGGACTGAGAAGAGCAAGCCTCGTGCCCTTTCTAGGGCTGTGGCTGCCTCGGCCAAGTCTCCTACTCGGAGGTTTGCTTCGGTCAGCGCCAACCACGTTCGCACAGCTAAACCGGCGGAGCCTGTCCCGGCAGCGGCTCGCTCGGACACGTCAGCCAACACGTCTGATTCGAGAATCAT
>DFNY01000126.1:5874-6340 GCA_002376595.1 Jonesiaceae bacterium UBA3555
GCATTGTCTGGGTTTTTCGCTATGGCTGCATCGAGTAGTTCGGTGAGCGCTTGAGCGGTTCCATCTGGGATTGATTCAGCTAGGCGTCCGCGGAACTGCAGAGTAACTTCTGACATGGTTTCGTTGCCTGCATGCGTAAATGCTGCGGCAATTTCCTGGTACGAAATCATGCCGACCTGCTGTTCTTGCTCCCAGTTGGTGCCCAGCATTGTTGCAATGATCTCTTGGGATTCACTGTGCGGTTCGAGCGCTTGGGCCGCGCGGAAGAGAGTCACGGCTCGTGCTGGGTCGTTGGGGAGGGCGTTAGACAGCGCCACAAGATAGTCATGCCCAGTTACTGGCTCTGGTTCTTGCGCGAGTGGCTCTACGTCGGCATCATACTGTTCGAGTCCCAGAGGGAGTTCGATCTTGGTGTCTAGTAGGGCTCGGCGCTGAGCGAGTCGGTCCGTGTAGAAGTCATTTGTGT
>DFNY01000126.1:6436-6630 GCA_002376595.1 Jonesiaceae bacterium UBA3555
AGTGCTGCTTAATAGTTGCAAGGGATTTGTAGTGCAGGTACTTGGCTTGGTCCAGGTCGCCTTTGCGTAAGTACATGAACATTGCCTGAGACTCAGAGAACTCTGGTTCGTCGCCACACACGTATTGACCGGAGAAGATTTCCTCCAGCAACTCGAGTGCGTGATCAGTGTTGCCGCGATCAGCAAAATACAGT
>DFNY01000126.1:6661-8328 GCA_002376595.1 Jonesiaceae bacterium UBA3555
CCAACAGTTGTTCGGCGTCGTCCCATTCCCCGCGACTGCACGCGCCCGCAAAGCGAGTTTGGTAGTACCCGGACAGTGACGCCCCGGCTTGCCTAAATCGACGCTCCATGTCTGCGTAGACGCCTTCGATTTGAGCGAGAGAGTAAGCCGGTGAATCGTTGAGCATTTCTGCTACCCACTTGTATTGGAACAGCAGGTGGGTGTCTTCATCTATGGCCAGAGGGAACCGTTGGGGGTCGGAATCATGGATAGCTAGGGTCTGGGTAAAGCTGGAGAAGAGTGAGTCGGTCTCCCCCATGCGGAAGGCTGACCGGTTGAACCAGAGCCGCAGCACGTATGACCAGCCTGGAAGATCGAGTTCTTGTGCGCGCGCCAGAGCGGTGCGTACAAGTTCGAGTTCTTCGCTTCCCATGGGAGTGCGCTCAATGGTGTCTAGCAGTTCTTGGAGTTCTGCTGGTGGCGTTTCGAGGTTCATGGTTTACAGCTCCGGGAAGTCGAGGTCTGGCAGTCCAATGGATAGCGTGATGAGGTCGTCGAGTGATTCGGTGAGCATAGTGCGGTCTGCGGCGGTTAGTGGGTGGTGGCCGGAGAGTTTGGCTTGTGCGTAGATGAGGCGGATGCTGCGCGCGAACACTATGGAGTCGTTGAGCGCTGCGAGTGATCGCACTGCGCGGTTGGACCAGTTCAAGCACAGCTGGGCTTTGGTGGCAGTGCCTAGTTGGTCGAAGACGTCTTGGGTTGATGCCAAGATATCTCCCCATGGCCCACTTGCTTGACTGCGAGCTCGGTCGCGTTCAATCCATCCGATGACGTCTGGGTCTGCTACGTAGAGAGCCGGCAGGTTGTCTGGTTCGTAGTTGCGAACGATGACCTGTAGGTATTTGTTGTCTAACGCAGTCGTTGCGCGCTTTTCCAGGTGTGCGGCGCGGCTGGCGTCATCGAATGGGACTGGCGAGAGATTGGTGAGTTCTTGGGCTACCTCAATGTGTTGGACAGAGATGTCCTTGTTGATGCTGGTGAGCTTCAACAGGAGTTCTTCAACGAAGGAGTATCCCGCGTTGATGACTGGCCGGTTTGGCGAAACTATCGATGACACTTGCCGGAACTCGTCAACGGTGCGCGCGTATCTCACGTCGCGCGTGGTTTCTAGGTATTCTCCGATGCTCATGTGTCCGGCGGAGGTTTCTACGGGCAGCATGGGGATGAGTACTTCGGCCAGGTCGTCGTAGTGGGCAGCCATCTGGCGCAACGCTATGTGGTGCACTGACACGAATTCGGCGAGGGTTTCTGGCGCGAACTCGGNNCAGGTGGTGATTGCTTTGCCTAGGGCTTCGGTGGTTTCGCGCAGGGCGTCGTTGGTGATGAGTTGTTCGCGTGACGCTGTGGGTGTGAGGTGATCGGTGGAGAGCACTACGTGGGCAAAGGATGCCCATGCTGGCACCACATCAGGGACGCGTTCGGCGAGCATCATGCGGCTGAGGTAGATGCGCGCGGTTGCAGCGGCCCCTGGTGGCGGAGCGTAAGGCAGTACGTATGCGACGCCGTGAGTTGATGTGCTTGGGATGTCCAGCGGGATCGCGGCGAGCGGCTCGGATCCGATGAGGTCGGTTCCGTAGGCGTGGACTTGGGCGTATGAGTCTCGTGCCGGTGGGAGGAACGGCGCAGGA
>DFNY01000126.1:8365-15020 GCA_002376595.1 Jonesiaceae bacterium UBA3555
TCCGTAAGGGACGGCTTCGCTGTCTTGTTCGCTGAGTTCGGTGATGGTGAAGGTGCCGTCAATGTGCCCTATCCAGGTTATTGCTGGCGCTGGTTGTCCGTCTGCTGCGAGCTTGCGGGATTTGGAGTTGATTTCGATGTCTTGGGACACCATGAAGCAAGACAATAATCCAATTCCGAATTGGCCTAGGTAGTCGTCGCGTTTGAAGCCGAACTCTGCGTCTCGTTTGGATGAGCGCCCTACCGTTGCTAGGAGTTCTGCGGCTTCGTTGGCGGTGAGCCCGATTCCGTTGTCTTGGAAGGTGAATGGCAGCGAGTTTCCGGCTGGGGTGATGGTGAGTTGCGGTGCGCTCAGCGGCTCTGCGAGCGCCTCGCCTGCTTGTGTTGCTTTTTCTGCGGCCCGAATGGCGTCTACGCCGTTTTGGATGAGTTCGCGCAGGTAAACGCGTGGGCTGGAGTAGATATGGCGCGACAGTAGTTCGATGACACCGGTGAGGTCTACTTGGAATGGGCGCGACATTGCTCTCCTAGTACGCGGGATAAGGAAGTGTTCCGGGTTCCATCGTATGGGGTAGTTACGACACCGTGGAATTTGGTTGTGTGTAGATGTTGAGTTGATGGAACCGGTTCCATTTTTCCTTAATTTTCCGACGAGATGGCTGGGAACTGCCTATTTGCGCCAGTTCCGTGGAAAGATGGATCCACAGGCCTTTCGAATCGATTCGAATTCACAGTGCTGGGACATAGCGCTGGACCAAGCGGTGTGTGTACGATCGTACACATGAGTTTTGTTGCCGCCCTCGNNATCTTCACAAACGGCGCCTTGATAGCAGGGCTAGTTCCGCACTACCCGGCCATCAAAGAAAGCCTTGGCCTTAGTGCCACAATGTATGGAGTCGCAATCGCGGCCGTGCCAACTGGCGCCATGGTTATGGGCCCACTGGCAGGATGGTTTGTACGCAAATACAGTTCCGCACATGTGGCAACAGCGGGAACCGTCATACTGGCAACCCTCATCGCTCTAGCAAGCACCGCGCCACACGTCGGACTGCTAATGGCAACACTCTTCTTCGTTGGTGCGGCGGACTCCATCGTTGACGTTGCCCAAAACGCACATGGCCTGCGTGTGCAACGCGCATACAAACGCTCCATCATCAACTCCTTCCACGCTCTGTGGTCAGTTGGAGCAGTCACAGGCGGAGCGCTCGCAGCGCTAGCCATCAACCTCGATGTCAACCGCACCTGGCAACTCATACTCAGCGGCGCCGTCATCTGCGCAATCACCCTGTACGCATTCACACTGCGCCTACCGGGCCACGACTCAACAGAAGTCATCGCAGCAGAACTTGACTCAACCGAGCTCAAGCCAACGGAAACAAACGGGACCGAGCCAGCGGAATCGTCGGGAAACAAGGTGCGCAGTNNCCACCTTCGCCTCACGCACCGTACTCATCTTGGCAATTTTGTCACTCATCTCCATAGCCGGAGCCCTCGTAGAAGACGCAGGCAGCAGCTGGGCCACCCTCTACTTCCAAGACTCCCTCGGAGCCTACCCCGGCCTAGCCCCACTCGGATTCATAGTCATAGTTGGCGCACAATTCATTGGACGCATCCTAGGTGACCGCATGATCGACGCTTGGGGCCAACGCTTCGTGGGCCGGCTCGGCGGAGTACTCATCGCAGCAGGCTTTGGCGTAGCACTCGCATTCCCGAGCATCTGGCTGACCATCATCGGATTTGCCTGCGCCGGATTCGGAAGCGCAACACTCGTGCCTGTAGCAATGCAAAACGCGGACGAAGTCCCGGGCCTACGCCCCGGCACCGGCCTAACAATCGTTTCCTGGTTGCTGCGCGTCGGATTCCTGGCATCCCCGCCACTCGTAGGCGCAATCGCAGACGCAACCAACCTACGCACAGGCCTCCTCGTCATCCCGCTCGCCGGACTCTTTGTAATCGCAGCAACCCAAATATTCCACTCCAAACCACGCATCCACGTCTAGGAGCCAGCAATGGAAAGCCTCACCAAGAACCGGCAATCATTCGGCACAATCCGCACGCTGGCAGTCCGGGCATACGGCGAAGACCTCGCACCAGTCTCGCCCGAGGCAATCGAGGAACTCGGGCACGGCTGGTTCAACGTGGCCTACAAGATCACTCTCACCAACGGTGAGCAGAAGGTACTCAAAATCGCCCCGCCCACCCACGTGGAAGTACTCACCCACGAACGCGGCGCAATGCTCACTGAACTCGCTGCAATCGAACTGATCAAAACTCACACCACCGTTCCGGTACCGAACGTGGACTACCAAGACACATCATGCACAATCTTGGACGTTCCCTACTTCTTCATGGACTTCATCTCTGCCGAAGACCCAGGCGTCCTAGGAGACCAACTCACTGCTGCACAAATCTCTGACTACACGTATGAGGTTGGCCGACTCAACAAGGAACTGAACTCCATAGTTGGACCGGGTTTTGGCCCACTACTTGGCCCTCACACAGACACCTGGACTGAGGCTTACTACGGTTTCTTCAACGCCACCCTCGCAGACGGCGAGCGCCGCAACGTAGACCTCGGATACTCCTACACCGACATGCGTGACCTCTTCGCACAGTTCACGCCCTACCTAGATGACGTCACCACCCCGCGCTACATAGAACAAGACATGTGGGTAAAGGCCGTCCTCTTCCGTGATGGTAAACCAGTGGCCCACATCGACCACGAACGCGCCATCTACGGAGACCCACTACTCGAAGCCGGATTCGCCTGCATCGACTTCCCCGCATTTGGCGATGCNNCCCCTCAACACCAGCGAGCGCGCCCGCCGCACCCTCTACTCGCTGCACCTAGCGCTGATCATGGTCATTGAATCTGAATACCGCGGATTCGACCAACCAGAACACCTAGATTTTGTGCGAAAGGGCCTCACCGAGAAGGTTCAGGCTGCACGAGACGCGGTCGCACCAAACAGCTCAGACGAATCGCACTAGCGGAACCTTCGCACTATGACCAAGTCCAGCCCTGACTCGGCTGCTACACCAGCGGAGGTTCCGGCTCCCGCTGCCGCGGCTAAAGCGGTGTCAACGGCTACGGCCGTCCCAACGGATACTGCCGCGCTTACGGGTGCGACCGTCCCAACGGATACTGCTGCGGCGACGGACACTGCAGTGCCAACGCCAACCGAGCGGCTGGGCCGCGACCCTATTGGGTCGCTCTTATGGCGATCAGCCTCGCAAACCACGTTTGCGGTAGCCACGTTTGGCATTTACGCGTTGACCAATGCCTGGTTTGTGTCATGGGGTGTGGGCTCTACTGCGTTGGCTGCAGTCAATGTGGTGGCACCGGTTCTCCTCGCGTTAGGGGCGGTGTCCACCACTGTGGGAGTCGGTGGCGCGTCGTTGGTGTCGCGTGCGTTAGGTGCTGGAAAACCTGAGGTTGCGGCGCGCGCAGCCGGTAATGCCTTTGTGGTGTTCTGGATTGCCGCAGCGCTCATCACCGTTTTGGGTCTGGCGTTCCTTGATCCTTTGCTTTCGCTCCTTGGAGCGCACGGTGAATTACGCGAACCAGCACGCCAGTATGCACAGATCCTGATAGCAGGATCTGTGCTTTCCACGGGCTTCTCCGCTTTGGTGAGGGCTGAAGGCCGTATGAGGTTTGCAACGCTCATCTGGGTGATCCCTGTGCTTGTTCACATTGCTTTGGATCCCATGCTGATTTTCGGTTTCAATCTGGGTGTGGTTGGTGCGGGGCTGGGAACGGTGGGTGGCCAGGCGGTTTCTGCCGGAATGTGCGTCTGGTTCTTCTTTGTTCAGAAGGATCGTCCGTATCGGGTTTCGTTGAGCGACCTTAAGCCGGACGGCCCAACCATGCAGCAAGTCGTTTCCATAGGTGCGCCGTCGTTCTTGTCCGGGTTCGGGGCCACAATGATGGCGGTCTTGGTCAACTCGCTTCTGGTGGCGGGTGGCGGCGCCGTGGCCTTGGCCGCANNAAGCCGTATTCAAACGTTCTTGGTGATGCCTCAAACCGGAATCAGCCAGGGTATGGCACCGATTGTCGGGTTCAACTGGGGGCTTGGCAGGCTTGATAGGGTGCGTTCAGCGTTTCGACTCTCGGTTGCGGCAGTGCTTTCGTTGAGTGTGGCTGGCGCTGGCCTTGTGGCTTTGCTGTCGAGCCTTGTCATTAGCGTTTTCCTACCGCCGGGTTCCGAATACGAGACCGCAAAGCAGGCACTTCTTATTGTGTGTGTAGGCACCGTGTTCTCCGGATTCGTTCCGGTAATCTCCACCTACTTCCAGTCTGTGGGCAAGGCCTCTCCCGCGTATTTGCTTTCCGTAGGCACACTCTTGCTAGTCAAGATCCCACTCGTATGGCTGGCTTCCGGCCATGGACCCTATGGCGTGTGGTGGGCAGTTGCCGTAGGTGAGGCAACTGCAGCGTTGGTAGCGTTAGCCGTTCTTTTTACGCTACGTGAGAAGAGAAAGTAGCTCGCGTCCCTTTCATGGTGAAATAACCCGAGTCTTCACAGCGAGGCATTCCCTTTTCTGAAATATGATCAAAAGAAAAGGGGAGTTCACCATGGAAATCATTGGATTCGTTGCCGTGGGATTACTCGCCATCGCGGGTGCGAACGCCATCGCGCCACGCATTGGCGTGGCAGCGCCGCTGCTGCTTGTGGTTCTGGGTATCGCAGCGAGCTTCTTGCCTGCGTTAACCGGCTTTGAACTAGACCCGGAGTGGATACTTGCGCTGTTGCTCCCACCGCTGTTGTATGCGGCTGCGGCTAACATGCCCACCACTGATTTCCGACGAGAATTCTCCACTATCTCGGCTCTTTCAGTTGTGTTGGTGGTCATTTCCGCAATCGTTCTGGGCCTTTTCCTCTCGTGGATCATCCCTGACTTGAACCTGTGGTGGGGCATTGCGCTGGGCGCGGTGATTAGCCCCACCGACGCTGCCGCGACCGCTATAGCAAAGAAATCAAAGTTGTCTGGCCGCCTCATTTCCATTTTGGAAGGCGAGAGCCTGTTCAATGACGCCACTGCGTTGGTGCTGTTGCGTACCGCCGTGGCAGCGGCCGCGGTCTCCTTCTCGTTCTGGCATACCCTCGGCACCTTCGTGTACTCAATTGTGGTGGCATCGGCAATTGGTATCGCAGCGGGTACTGTGATCCTNNTTTGGATGCTCCGGTGGGCACAATGTTGTCGTTCGCGGCGCCGTTTGTGGCGTCGCTTCCGGCAGAGCACTTGGGCGCTTCGGGATTGGTGGCTGCAGTTGCCGCTGGGTTGGTGAGCGGGCATGGCTCAATCAAGCATTTGAATTCTCAGCAGAGGATGTCTGACAAGCACACGTGGAAGCCTGTGGAACTGGTCCTTGAGGGAACCATCTTCTTGATGATGGGCTTGCAAGTGACGTCATTGATCGAGGATGTCAACCACAACCATGAGGGCTTCACTCTGGCGATCGGTGGAGCGCTTGGCGCGTTGGCGCTTGTTGTTTTCATTCGCGCCGCGTTTATCGTTCCGGTGTTGTGGCAGTTGCGACGAGTATTTGCCCGTAGTTCGCGAGTCAAGGAACGGCTCGATGACTTCCGAACCGCATTTGCTGAAGCAGACTCTGATGGTTCAATCCTTTCAGCGCTTCCTACCGGCAAACGCCGTGAACGATTTGCCCGCCGAACCAAACGTTTCTATGCGGACTACAACTACTACAACGCTCAGCCTTTGGGTAAGGGAGCTGGAGTGGTGCTTTTGTGGTCGGGCATGCGAGGCGCGATCACCCTTGCCGCCGCGCAAACGTTGCCTGTGGACACCCCGCACCGGTCTTTGCTCGTGCTGATTGCCTTCATTGCCGCAACGGTGTCGTTGCTGGTTCAAGGCCTCTCACTTCCCGCAGTCATTTCTCGGTTCGCGCCCAAGCGGAACGTCAACGCTCTGGCTGCTCAGGAGGGACGACTGGTGGCTCGTCTGCGTGAAGTTGCAGATGCTGCGGTCACTGACACTCCAGCACCGAAACGTGCCCAAAAGCGTGCACAGGCGCAATATGCAGAGTTGCTGAAAGCCCGCACCGAGGGTTTCTACGATTCTGAAGTGCTGCAACGTGTTCTCATGAGAATTGATGCCGAGCAGTTGTATAGGTCGCTGCGCCGCGAGGAACAGAGGTCAGGAGGCCCTGCCCAAATCGGCGCGGTGTAGACCGTGAGCGCATGGTGACTACACCCCCTTGCGATGGTTGCGATTTCAACTAACTATGGTGGAGCGCCATACTTACCCCCTCATGGACGCAACTCCCTCATGTCACTCCTTCAAGGAGCCCAGTGATTCACGCATTCGCAACAGCGTGGGCGCTCGTGCGACCACATGCCACTTCGCAGCTAACCGTTTCTGCGCCACTGCCTTGGCGCAGCCGATGGACTGTGGCATTACTACTGGCGGCGCCTTTCATTGCTCTGAGCGCTGTTGCTGCCATAGTTGACGCACCACGGAATATGCCAGCCACTTTGCTAGCAATCGGGGCTTTGTTCCTCATCTTTGGACTACGAACCACTCGTTCATTCGTTCACACGCATGCCAACGCCGTGTCCTACGGCGTCTTTCCGCACTCCGTTCACACCGTTCCTCTTGCTGAACTCTCAGATTGCTTGCTTGAATCGTTGGTA
>DFNY01000126.1:15042-16038 GCA_002376595.1 Jonesiaceae bacterium UBA3555
ATGCGGAAGGGATTGGATCTCATGCGCATGGCACGTATGGAACCTCTGGCCACCAGCTGGGAGTTCGCTTGGAATTCGTGGACACACGGGTGGCACGCATTGGTCTCGAGAACGAGCTCCACGCGGTCAAATTCGCAGATCACCTCAATACGGTGTCGGCAGTGCATAGCCACCGCAAGGCCGCATAGTTATTTACTTGGCGCCGCCCGGANNCTCTGCATCCAGGGCTCGAACATGAAGTTCGTTGTCGCGGCTGACTCTCTCAAGGGTTCGCTCACCTCCTCGCAGGCGAATCAGATCATTGCCGCAGCAATCCATACGCGCTTCCCCCACAGCGAGGTGTACTGCTTTTCTTCCTCAGATGGCGGTGAGGGCTTTTTGGAAGCTCTAGCCAGTTCCTCCCAGTTCCACCTTGTGGAGACTAACGGCATTGACGCATTAGGCCGACCCCATCCGCATTCCTACTTGTGGGATCCGGCTACACGCCATGCAGTGTGCGAATCGGCTCAAACGGTCGGTCTTGTTCACGTGCAACAACACGGTGGACTGGATTCGACGTTGCCGCTGCGGGTGCATTCCGAAAGTGTGGGCGTAGATATTTCCGAGGCATCGCAACTTGGCGCAACCACAATCTATGTGGCGCTCGGAGGCACCTGCACCACCGATGGCGGGTTAGGTCTGCTACTCGAACTTGGAGCAAAAGCTTGGGACTTCAACGGCAACCCTATTGTGCTCCAGCCACAAGTCAACCCACTGATGAATTGCGTAGGCCGCATTGAGCTGCCAAACCTGCCATTCACGCTAGTGGGGTTAGCGGATGTACGCAGTCCTCTTCTTGGCCCGTCCGGCGCGGCACAGATGTTTGCACCGCAAAAGGGCGCAGACCCCAAGACTGATCTCCAACTCGAATCACACATGGTCTTGTACGCCCAGGCATTGGCATACGCAGGAGCACCGGTGGCACAGAAACCCGGCGCGGGCGCCGCAGGCGGAATC
>DFNY01000078.1:0-5527 GCA_002376595.1 Jonesiaceae bacterium UBA3555
AGAAGCAAAGGTATTCTCGCCCAGCCCCCCGTGAGCCGCCGCCGTGAAGGGGCCGCCCGGCCCACGGGCAACTGCATGTAAGGCGAATGATCCATGGCAGATCCATCAACGTATCGCCCGGCGGCGGGGGAGATTCCCACTCATCCCGGCGTCTATAGATTCAGAGATCCTCAAGGGCGAGTGATCTACGTTGGCAAGGCCAAAAACCTTAGGTCTCGGCTGTCCAACTACTTCCAAGACCTCTCTGCGTTGCATCCTCGCACGCAGTCTATGGTGACCACTGCCAGCGCGGTGGAATGGACTGTGGTCAATACCGAAGTCGAGGCTTTGTCTTTGGAGTACGCCTGGATCAAGGAGTTTGATCCTCGGTTCAACGTCAAATATCGCGATGACAAGTCGTACCCGTATCTGATGGTCACTATGTCAGAGCAGGTTCCGCGCGCACAGGTGATGCGCGGTGNNCAGGTACTTTGGGCCATTCGGTCATGCGTGGGCTATTCGTGAAACGCTGGACTTGCTCCTGCGAGTATTCCCTATTCGGACCTGTTCTACGGGTGTATTCAATCGGGCAGCACGTTCTGGCCGGCCGTGCCTCTTGGGGTACATCGATAAGTGCTCAGCGCCGTGCGTAGAACGCATCTCGGTTCACGATCACAAACAGCTTGCTGAGGATTTCTGCGACTTCATGGCAGGTGACACGTCGCGCTTCATCAAGAAGATTGAAGCGCGTATGGTAAGCGCCGCTCAGGAGTTGGATTTTGAGACTGCAGCGCGGATGCGTGATGACATTGAGGCGCTCAAACGCGCGCTTGAGAAGAATGCGGTTGTTCTCTCAGACTCCACTGACGCAGATATTTTCGCGTTGTTTTCCGATGATCTAGAAGCAGCGGTGCAGGTCTTTCACGTTCGTGGTGGTCGTATTCGTGGGCAACGCGGATGGATTGTTGAAAAAGTCGAGGACATCTCCGATTCTGAGCTCGTGGAGCGATTGCTGCTCCAGGTGTACTCAGATGCGCGCCCCTCATCGATTCCTCGTTCGGGTCGGGCTAGTGCTCAAGGCAACGCGATGCAAGAGGACGCCGGGGGCGCAACGGAGAGTAAGGAACGCCATTCTGCAGTTCCTAGGGAAGTGTTAGTGCCGGTGCTACCACCTGATCCGGAAGAAATGACTACCTGGTTGTCAGAGCAGAGGGGCTCCAATGTTCAACTGCGGGTCCCTGTCCGCGGTGAAAAAGCTGAACTTGCCAAGACAGTTCTGACCAATGCAGAACAGGCCCTGAAATTACATAGAACCCGTAGATCTTCGGACATCCCCAGCAGGTCTCAGGCCTTGCGGGAGATCCAAGAGGCCTTGGACCTCGACTCTGCTCCGCTTCGTATTGAGTGTTATGACGTTTCACATAACCAGGGAACCTACCAGTCAGCGTCGATGGTTGTTTTTGAAGACGGTATGGCAAAGAAGAACCAATATCGAATCTTTAATATCAGGGGTCCAGAGGGCGAGGGTGCCCGAGATGACACAGCAGCGATGTATGAGGTTATTCATCGTCGTTTCAGGCGCCATGTGCAAGACCAAGAGGCTGCCGCTCAGCAGGGAATTGTTGTGTCGTCTGGAGAGATTGACTCTGAAGATGATGCCGCGGTGGAGGAGAAGAAGCGTTTCTCGTATGCGCCGAGCTTGGTAGTGGTGGATGGGGGACAACCGCAGGTTGCTGCGGCTCAGAAGGCGTTTGATGACTTGGGAATTACCGACGTTGCATTGTGCGGTTTGGCTAAGCGTCTTGAGGAAGTCTGGCTCCCTGATGACGATTACCCCGTGATTTTGCGGCGAAGCTCTGAGGGCCTTTATCTTCTTCAGAGGCTTCGCGACGAAGCCCACAGGTTCGCAATTACGGCGCACCGAAAGCGTCGGTCGGCTGGGATGGTGGTGTCGGAACTTGATGGATTGGCGGGGGTTGGCCCTGCTAAACAGAAGGCACTGCTGAAGCAATTCGGTTCGGTGAAGAAGTTGAAGGCAGCCTCGGTTGAGGACATCGCTTCGACCCCGGGCTTTGCGCTCAAGAGTGCTACTGCCGTGTTTGAGCAGTTGCATAAGAATGATGGTCGCTCGGAGTTGTCCTGGGCTGATTAACGTTTCCCAATCCGTGTGGCTACTTGTGGAACTGACCCAATCCGGCATCTAAAGCGAGTGTTTGCTGGAACTGGGCCGTTCGTCGGAAAGCCACATTCTGGGGGCTGTTTTTGGGTATCCGCGCGAGGTGAGGGGATATCTGGGTCAATCTTTGGCATGCTTGAACCATGAGCAACGAGCCGAGTCCACTGACTGTCCCCACCGGTATCCCTGCTGTTGACGCAGCGGCGCATCCACCGCGATCTCAGTTCTCTGAGGTCTTGATCGTTACAGGCATGTCCGGTGCTGGGAAATCAAAGGTGGCCGAGGTACTTGAGGATCTCGACTGGTATGTGGTTGATAACCTCCCACCACGCATGTTGATGCCGTTGGTAGGAATGATGACCCATTCGGGCTCGAGCATTTATCGCTTGGCGGCAGTAATTGACGTGCGCGGCAGGCAGTTCTTCAACGACCTGTAGNNCCGTATCCTCTTTTTGGACGCGTCCGATGAAACCCTTGTGCGCCGGTTTGAGCAGGTGCGCAGGCCGCACCCGCTGCAGGGCGATGGACGCATTCTTGATGGCATCACCACGGAACGTTCGCAGCTTGCGGTGCTTCGCAACCGCGCTGACTTTGTGATCGATACGTCGAACTTGAATGTGCACGATTTGGCACGTGAGGTTCGCGCGACCATAACCTCAGACACTGCTGACACCCTGCGAATCAACGTGATTTCGTTTGGGTTCAAGTACGGCGTTCCGCTCGATGCTGACCATGTTGCTGACATGCGATTCTTGAAGAATCCATACTGGATTGATGAGTTGCGCCACCTCACAGGGCGCGATGCGCCGGTTTCTGACTATGTGCTTTCTTTGCCTGGCGCGCAAACGTTCATTGATCGTTACATTGACGCGCTCATGCCTGTTTTTGATGGATATCTTCACGAGGAAAAGCGTTACGCAACTGTCGCAATTGGCTGCACCGGCGGTAAGCACCGGTCGGTCGCTGTGAGCGAGGAAATTGGCAAGAGGCTACGCGATCGCGGGTTCCGCGTCACTGTTTCCGCCCGAGATTTGGGCAAGGAGTAGNNCGGCGGAGGGCATGGCTTGGCTGCGTCGTTGTCTGCGCTTCGACTCATGACCGAGAACCTCACCGCTATTGTGACGGTTGCTGATGACGGAGGGTCATCTGGGCGTCTTCGTGAGGAGTTGCACGTTCTTCCACCAGGGGATTTGCGTATGGCGTTGGCCGCCTTGTGTGATGACTCGCAGTGGGGAAGTACGTGGAGTGCGTTGCTGCAACACAGGTTCACCTCAGCAGGCGATTTGAATAACCATGCTGTGGGAAACCTGCTCATTGTGGCGCTGTGGGAACTGCTAGGTGACACCGTGGAGGGCCTCGACTGGGTGGGTAAGCTACTAGGCGCCCGTGGACGAGTGCTTCCTATGGCTTCGGTTCCGCTGTCTATTGAGGCGGACATGGTGGTGGGCAATCAGCCGTTCACCGTGAAGGGGCAGTCAAAGGTTGCGTCGACCGCTGGGCACGTCACTAACCTCCGTTTGGTTCCCAACGACCCTCCAGCGTGCAGCGAGTCAGTAGAAGCCGTCATGGATGCTGATTGGGTTATTTTGGGGCCGGGTTCGTGGTTCAGTTCTGTTATGCCTCACCTGCTGGTTCCGGAGCTGGCCCGTGCACTGCACGAAACCACTGCGCGCAAGTGTGTGACCATGAATCTTGGGTCCTCTGAATCTGAAACTCTTGGTATGGATGCGTCAGACTTGCTGGCTGCGTTGCGTCAGCATTCTCCTGATTTACGCATTGACGCGGTACTGGCTGATCCTTCGTCGGTTGATGATACCGATGCGCTTATCGACGAAGCCGCGGCTTTAGGTGCGACGGTACTGTTCCGGCAGGTCAGGCGCGGTGATGGCACCGCTAGGCACGATAGTTTGCGACTGGCAGCTGCATACCGAGATGTTTTTGATGATTTCTTAGGTGATGTGGGAACTATCTCGTCGTAACCAGCCACACAGATGGCGCGAAGATGGCAAGATTGCCCTATGGCACTCACAGCTCAAGTTAAAGATGAACTTGCCCGCCTCAAGGTTGAGAAGACCAATTGCCGTAAGGCTGAGGTGTCGGCGATGCTCAGGTTCGCTGGCGGTTTGCACATTATTTCTGGGCGAATTGTCATCGAAGCAGAGCTGGACACTGCCGTGGCCGCGAACCGTTTGCGTTCAACGATTTCTGAAGTGTTTGGCCACCAAAGCGAATTGATTACGGTGTCAGGCGGTGGGTTGCGTCGTGGCGCCCGCTACGTGGTGCGCGTTGTCAAGGACGGTGAGTCGTTGGCCAGGCAGACCGGTCTCTTGGACTCTCGCGGACGCCCTGTGCGCGGTTTGCCACCACAGATTGTCTCTGCAGGGGTAGCCGAAGCAGAGGCAGCTTGGCGTGGAGCATTCTTGGCGCACGGTTCGTTAACGGAACCTGGACGTTCGAGCGCCATTGAAGTGACGTGCCCTGGCCCAGAGGCTGCGCTTGCGTTGGTTGGTGCAGCACGGCGCATGGGTATCACGGCAAAGGCGCGTGAGGTGCGCGGGGTAGACCGCGTGGTGATCCGTGATGGTGATGCGATTAGCCACTTGCTACACCGTATTGGCGCGCACGACGTAGTTGAAGTCTGGGAAGAACGGCGCCAGCGCCGTGAGGTGCGCGGCACCGCAAATAGGTTGGCAAACTTTGATGACGCGAACTTGCGTCGATCGGCCCGCGCCGCTGTGGCTGCCGGCGCGCGAGTAGAACGTGCATTTGAAATTCTTGGTGAAGATTTGCCTGACCATTTGCGTCAAGCGGGTGAACTGCGACTTGCGCACAAACAAGCCTCTTTAGAGGAACTAGGTCAGTTGGCCGTCCCTCCGCTGACTAAGGACGCTGTAGCTGGTCGAATTCGCCGACTTCTCGCTACCGCAGACAAGAAGGCAAAGGAACTTGGTATCCCAGATACCGAAGCAGGCCTCTCGTCTGATTTGCTCGACCTCTGACCAAGAATCCCCACGTCACATCTCAAATACGGGGACGAACTTCTGTCCAATGTCAGTTGCGTTTGTCACGTTATTCGGGACCTTTGGCTGCCCGCGCGTGGCGCCAGAAGCGATGATCTAGGTCACGTTGCAGGTCAAAGGACCGCAAAATCACTTTGCTTTCGCGTTGTGTTCAGATTTTTTATGACTACCGTTCAAAAAATCTGATTTTGGGGGACCATCGTCCTCACGAAAGTTAGAAAAACGTTATAGAGTTTTACCTGTCAGATGAACCGCACCTCGTCATAACGAAGAGTGTCGGGTGCATCGATCATCGCGAGGGCAGCACGTCAACACTGACGTTGGTTTCAACGCAATGCTGATGTGAGCGTTT
>DFNY01000078.1:5567-5949 GCA_002376595.1 Jonesiaceae bacterium UBA3555
CGGCGAACCCGGCGTGCTCAGAGGAGGGCATTGTGACCATCCGCGTCGGAATTAACGGCTTTGGCCGTATCGGCCGTAACTTCTTCCGTGCAATCATCGAGTCTGGTGCAGACATTGAGATCGTNNACGACGTTTCATACGACGACGAGTCCATCACCGTTGACGGTAAGAAGATCCGCGCACTCGCAGAGCGCAACCCAGCAGACCTCCCATGGGGCGAGCTTGGTGCAGACATCGTTATCGAGTCCACCGGTTTCTTCACCGATGCAACCAAGGCAAAGGCTCACATCGAAGCTGGAGCCAAGAAGGTTATCATCTCCGCACCAGCATCCAACGAAGACGCAACCTTCGTTGTTGGTGTAAACGCTGACCAGTACGACCA
>DFNY01000175.1:0-725 GCA_002376595.1 Jonesiaceae bacterium UBA3555
GTCGAGAAGCTCCGCGCCAAAGGCGTGGCAATGATCTTCGTTTCGCACAAGCTTGATGAAGTCCTGCGCATTTCGCAGCGAGTATCCATCATGCGTTCTGGAAAGAATGTGCTTACAGCGCCCGTGGATGAACTGGACCAGCGCACCATCACCGAACACATGACTGGCAAAGAGCTCGATGAATCTCGTGTGGTGGCCGAGTTGGAGCCAGGCTTGGCGCCCGTCTTCGAAGTGAAAGGCTTGGGGCTGACTGGAGAATTCCGTGACGTTTCGTTCTCCATCGCGCCAGGAGAAATCGTCGGACTGACTGGACTGCTTGGTTCAGGCCGCACCGAGATCGCCGAAGCGATTTTCGGTGTAACACCAGCAGACAGCGGCACAATTTCGGTGGCCGGTACTCCTCGCAAGATCTCAAACATCCGCGACGCTATCAAGGCGCGCATTGCCTACGTACCTGAGGACCGACTCACGCAGGGATTGTTCCTGGAAAAGTCGATTGCTGACAATCTGATCGCATCATCGTNNGATTTGCACTCCACTAAAAGCAGGATGCTCGATCTCAAACGAGTTCGCGCAACCATTTCCACACTCTTCACCAGGCTACGAATCAAGGCCCCGGATGTTTCTCTGCCGGTACGGTCGCTGTCTGGCGGCAACGCGCAGCGAGTCGTGCTTGCCAAGTGGCTTGCACGCAAGCCAAAGGTTTTGATTCTGAATGGCCCCAC
>DFNY01000175.1:849-7388 GCA_002376595.1 Jonesiaceae bacterium UBA3555
TGAGCGGCTCACAAGAGAGATCGCGCAAGTTCTCATTGCGAGCATTGCGTGGAGCCAACAACGAAGGCATCCTCGCAATTGTTTTGGTAATCCTCATTGTTTCCATGTCGATTGCCAACCCAACGTTCTTGAGTGTGGGTACGCTGTTCGGCATTGTGCGCAGCACAATTGTCCCGCTGATTCTTGCACTTGGGGTACTGCTGGTCATTATCTCCGGCGGAATTGACGTGTCATTCGCTGCAGTTGCAGTCTCCGCGGCCTACACCACTGTTGTAGTGATGCGTGCCGGATTGTTTGAGAGTTCCACGGCATTTGCAGTGGTGTTGGCCGTGGGTATCGGAGCCATTCTCGGTTTGATAAATGGTTACCTTATTGCACGGTTCAAGCTGCCCACGCTCATAATCACACTTGGCACGCAGGGGTTGTTCACCGGTGCGCTGATGACCTTCGTAGGTACGCGATATATTGCGGACCTTCCCGAAGGTATGGCCAAGCTGTCCACGGTGAACCTGGTGACCGTGCAGACCGAATCCGGCCGAGCGTCACTTCACATGATGATCATTCCGGCGATCGTTCTGGCATTGATTTTGGCATTCGTTTTGACCAAAACCATGTGGGGCCGCTCGATATACGCGATCGGAGGGGACGCAGAAGCCGCGCGCCGTGCAGGTATCCGTGTCATGCGCACCCAGATGTCCGTGTACATGGTTGTAGGTGTGATAGCGGCACTCGCGGGACTGATTTACATGATCATGGGACGCTCCGCTAGCCCCCAAGAACTTGTTGGTGGCGAGCTCGACATCATCGCAGCGGTGGTGCTCGGTGGAGCCTCAATCTTCGGTGGACGAGGTTCCGTGCTGGGAACCGTAATTGGTGTGTTGATTGTGCAGGTCATCAACAACAGCCTGATCTTGGCCGGCGTGCCGAGCGCTTGGCAACGCGCGGCAGTTGGTGCGCTCCTTGTGATCGGTGTAGGCATTCAGGCAGTCGCGGCGCGACGTTCGAGTTCTGCACGCTCCTCTAAGTCCCTCGCAGAAGATCAGATGATNNCACACCACCGACTCTGCGTGGCGTTCAGCGATGAGCCGATTCATGCCAACCGGCAGCGTCAAACGCATGCTGATTATCTTGGCTTTGGGCTTTGCATTCTTTGCAATCTTGAAACCGGGGATCTTTTTGAACCCGGTCAACATGCAAAACATTGCGTTGTCGTCGCCAGAAATCGGCGTTCTCGCAATCGCAATGATGTTGGCAATGGCAACTGGAGGTATTGACCTTTCCATAGTTGCGATAGCAAACCTTTCTGCGATCACTATGTCCACGATGTACACGAGTATGGCTGCAACCAATCAAGCACAAGCCGATTCGATGATGCCAGTGATAGTGCTGGTGGGAATCGGCGTAGGAATCCTGGCAGGTTTCATCAACAGCGTGCTTATTTCTGGTGTAGGGATTACCCCAATCCTGGCCACACTAGGAACCATGCAGATCTTCAATGGTGTTGCCGTGGCATGGACCGGAGGTAAAACTCTCTACGGTGCTCCGACCGGGCTGACAACCTTTGGAACATCTACAGCCGCCGGGGTCCCCTTACTGTTCGTTGTGTTCGTAATAGTGGCGATCGCTGTTGGACTTGTCATGAGTCGGACGAAAATGGGTGTGCAAATTCTGCTTCAAGGTGCCAATCCCGTTGCTGCGAGATACTCAGGTATTTCCATGAGATCGGTTCTGACAAGCACTTACGTAATGACTGGTGCACTCGCGGGAATTGCAGGAGTCTTGTTCCTAGCCCGAAACCCAACTGCTTCAGCTGACTACGGGGCCTCATACGTTCTGCTCACAATTGTGATTGCTGTTCTTGGCGGAACGAACCCTAATGGCGGGTTTGCAACTGTCTTTGGCGTGGTTCTCGCAACCCTCACCCTACAGGTAGTTTCCAGCGGCTTCACGGCCCTGCGGATGACCCCATATGACTACTCAATGGCCCAAGGAATCATTCTGATTGGGGTCATGGTGATTGACCAAATCAAGTGGAAGCTACCAAGCATCAAGAAACGAGAAGCTGGTCCGCACAAGCTGGCCTCTCAGGACACAACCTCGGAAGCACCTGCTTCACACGATCCTGCCGCACATAAGTAAAGGAGCTCATTATGCGGAAAATTATCAATGCCCCTGAAAAGTTTGTAGACGAGATGATCGATGGAATTCTCCTCGCTCACCCTGAACAGGTGAAGACCCCAGGGGAAGACAAGCGAATCTTGGTTCGTGCCGATGCTCCGGTTGCCGGCAAAGTAGGAATTGTGACTGGCGGCGGCTCAGGACACTTGCCGCTATTCAAGGGATACGTGGGGCAGGGACTCTGCTCAGGCGTTGCCATTGGAAATGTCTTCTCATCGCCGAGCTCGCAGCAAATCTTTGAAGCAACCCAGGCAGTGGATGGCGGTGCAGGAGTTCTGTACCTGTACGGAAACTACGGCGGGGACGTGTTCAACTTCGACCTCGCTGCTGACCTTGCCGAACTCGAAGACATTCAAACCATGACTGTCCTGGGGCGTGATGACGTAGCAAGCCAGCCAAACGAACGCAAGCATGATCGTCGTGGTGTGGCTGGAATCTTGTTTGCGTACAAGGGCGCGGGCGCTGCCGCTGAGCGCGGAGACACCCTCGAAGAAGTCGCCGCAGTGGCTGAAGACATGGTTGAACACAGTGCGACCATGGGAATCGGACTTGCACCGACAGTATTGCCTACTACAGGTGCAAAGAGCTTCGATCTGCCGGATGGCGAAATGGAAATCGGCATTGGAATTCACGGCGAGCCAGGAATCCACCGCGGGCCTCTTGAAACCGCCGACCAAATCACTAGCCGTCTAGTTGATGCCCTTGTGGCGGATCTGGGACTCGTCTCCGGAGACGCAGTTGCAATCCTCGTAAACGGCTTAGGCGCAACGCCGCTTGAAGAACTCTACGTCATGTTCCGAAAGGCTCACGAAATCTTGAGCGCGCAGGGCATCACCATTGAGAAGAAGTACATCGGCGAGTATGCAACGAGCCTAGAAATGGCGGGAGCTTCGATTTCCCTTCTCAAACTCAATGACGAGCGACTAGCTCTTCTCAACGCACCAGCCCGTTCACCTTTCTTCCTAGAGGCATAAAATGCAGACTCCTGAACTCGTACAAAACATCACCGCATCCCTTGAAAAACTTAAGGAATCTGCGGACGAATTGCGTGACCTGGACCAAGAACTCGGGGATGGTGACCTCGGAATTACCATCACGCTCGGAGCAGACGCCGTCATCGAAGCGCTCAAGGACCTGCCAGCGGATGCGACACCGGCCGAGGTAGCGCGGTCAGCAGCAAAAGCCTTTGCCAGCGCGAATCCGTCCACAATGGCAGCTCTGGTGGCGGGTGGACTACTAGCAGGCTCGAAAATCTGGGGCGCATCAACGGACATCGACACGCAAAGTGCGTCGGAATTCGTGCTAGCTGCTGCAGCGAATATCTCTGCCCGCGGCAAGGCACAACTGGGTGACAAAACGATCCTCGATTCACTCATCCCTGCAGGTAAAGCCCTCGGCTCAAGTGCCGAGCCGTTAACTGCACTCACTGCTGCGTTGGAAGCTTCCGAACAAGGTGTCGAAGACACTAAGGCAATGCAAGCACGTCGTGGTCGAGCCTCATGGTTGCAGGAACGTAGCATCGGGTTGCAGGACCCAGGTGCTACCGCATTGTTCCGCTACCTAGAAGCCTGGAAAGTAGCGTTGGAGAACTAGATGTCGAAAATAGCGGTACTCGGCCAAGGTGTTATGGGCACCGGAATGGCAAAAAACTTAGCTCTCGCAGGTCACGAAGTAATGGTGTGGAACCGCACACCTAAGCAAGCCTTGGCCGGGACCGTTTCGGCACCGTCAATCGAACAAGCAGTAACCGGAGCGCAGTACGTTCTCTACTGCTTGTCTAACGATCAGGCAGTGGAAGAGGTGGTCTTTGGCCATGGGGGAGTGCTCCAGCATGTGTCACCTGAAACTACGGTCATTGACTTGTCTACGATCTCCCCTGAATTGTCATTAAGGGAACATACATCCTTTGCGCAGCAAGGCATCGAGTTTCTTGATTCTCCGGTTTTCGGTTCGCGTGGGGAAGCCCAAGCCGGTGGTTTGTGGATTGTAGTGGGAGGCGACGCCCAGGTATTCGAGCATGCGCGTGGGGACGTCTATGTGCATATCTCGGAGACTGTCCATTACATGGGAGAGGCCGGAAATGGTGCTCGAATGAAGTTGGTGGGCAACCTCTTGGTCGCGTCTCAGCTACAGGCACTAGGTGAAGCTTTGACGTTCGCCCGGGCAGCAGGTCTTGACCTCCAAGATGTTATTGGAGTGCTGGACGTAACCGACTTCAAAACTCCTATCTATTCCGGTGTCGGACGCGGAGTAATCGAGAAGGATTACTCACTGAACTTTGCGCTCAAACTGATGGCCAAAGACCTTGGTTTGATGGAGAACTTCTCAAAGGAACTTGGTGTGAGTTTGCCTACCGCTGCTGTGGTTCAGGCATCTGTAAAGTCTGGGCTTGAACGCGGCTATGGCGATCTCAATGCTTCTGCACTGATTTTGGCGCTCTCTCAAGACCAACACATCGAACTCTAATTGAGAGCAGCACGCGAGGCGGGTCCAGCCAATGCTGGAACCGCCTCTTTCATTCTGCGAGTGCAAGGCGCGCCCCGCAANNCGCATCCCAACCCAGCCACATCGTCGGAAAACGCGGCGCTAGCCGCCCTCACTACTAATAGGCCCTTTCGACTAACTGACAGTCAGCAAAACCTAGTAATCTTCTAGGTGGACCAATGACGTTCTCGCACCTGCCGGCCTCATCGCACACAGGGCGAACCTGCGGTCATACCGGCCCGGTTCACGGCAGCGCGGGAACACCTGACTTCACCACAGATGAAAGGGAGACCTCGTGTCCTCTTACGATGTAACCGCAAGCCCAGCGTGGGCAGCACTCATCGCCGAAAAGGCAACGGTTGACGCTACCAACCTCCGCGAGAAGTTCGATGCAGACGCAGAGCGCGCCGAGCGTCTCACCGCAGTTGCGGGAGACCTGCACTTGGACTACTCCAAGAACCTGATTGGCAACGACACGATCTCCAAGCTGGTTGACCTCGCAGACGCTGCAGACTTGCGCAGCAAGATCGACGCAATGTTCGCTGGCCAGCACATCAACCTCACCGAGGACCGCGCTGTGCTTCACACCGCGCTGCGCCTGCCTCGCACCGCATCCCTCGTGGTTGACGGCCAAGACGTAGTTGCTGACGTTCACTCGGTGCTCGATTCAATGGAGGCATTCTCCAACAAGGTCCGCTCCGGCGAATGGCTCGGATACACCGGAAAAACCATCACCACAATTGTGAACATCGGTATTGGTGGCTCCGACCTCGGCCCAGTCATGGCCTACGAAGCGCTGCGCGACTACGCAGACCGCTCAATCGAATGCCGCTTCGTATCCAACATCGACCCAACCGATGTATTTGAGAAGTGCCAGGGCCTCGACTACGAGCGCACCCTATTCATCGTTGCTTCCAAAACCTTTGGAACCGCAGAAACCCTCACCAACGCGAAGCAAGCTCGCACCTGGTTGATTGAGGCACTCGGCTCCGACGAGGCAGTTGCAAAGCACTTCGTTGCAGTGTCCACCAACGCACAGCGCGTAGCTGACTTCGGAATCGACACCGCCAACATGTTCGGATTCTGGGACTGGGTAGGTGGACGCTACTCGTTCGACTCAGCAGTCGGTTTGTCCCTCATGCTGTCGATCGGCGCAGACAACTTCCGCGCGATGCTCGACGGTTTCCACACCATGGACGAGCACTTCCGCACCACACCGTTTGAGCAGAACGTTCCCGTGATCATGGGTCTGCTCAACGTTTGGTACAACAACTTCTACGACACCGCGTCCCACGCCGTGCTTCCATACGCGCAGTACCTGAACCGTTTCCCTGCGTACCTGCAGCAGCTCACCATGGAATCGAACGGAAAGTCCGTCCGCATTGACGGTTCGTCGGTTTCAGGTTCCGAAGGTGGCTTTGCCGTAGAAACCGGCGAAATCTTCTGGGGTGAGCCAGGCACCAACGGCCAGCACGCCTTCTACCAGCTCCTGCACCAGGGCACCAAGCTTGTGCCAGCAGACTTCATCGCATTCGCGCAGCCAAACCACGACCTTGGCACCATGCACGACCTCTTCATGTCCAACTATTTCGCTCAGACCGCTGCGTTGGCATTCGGCAAGACCGCAGACGAAGTTCGCGCTGAAGGTACCGCCGAAGAAATCGTTGCACACCGCGTCATGCCGGGTAACCGCCCAACCAACTCCATCATTGCCGAGAAACTGACCCCATCAGTTCTCGGCCAGCTGGTTGCGCTCTACGAGCACATCACCTTCACCCAAGCAGCACTCTGGGGCATCAACGCATTCGACCAGTGGGGTGTGGAATTGGGCAAGCAGATGGCACTCCAGTTCGAAGGCATGCTCACCTCCGAAGGCA
>DFNY01000219.1:0-375 GCA_002376595.1 Jonesiaceae bacterium UBA3555
AGAGCATCGACGACACCTGGGGCTCGATGTCCTGGGAAAAGGTCATCGAGGCCGACCCTGACGTGATCGTGCTGGTTGATTCCGCGTGGGGTTCCACCGAGAAAAAGATCGGCGTGCTGGAAGCCAACCCGGCTACCGCCAAGCTCACCGCAGTACAGAACAAGCGATACCTCGTGGTTCCGTTCCCCGCTACGGAGGCCGGCGTGCGCTCGGTGTCGGCGGCCACCGATTTGTCTGCGCAACTAAGTCAGTTGGAGCTCGACTAGAAATGACTCAGACCGCCCGGCAGGGGCTCTCGCCACAGGGCTCCCCTCGCAACGGCTCAGCTCAAAACAGCTCCACTACCAACAACACTGCGCCGACCGAAGCCTCGCC
>DFNY01000219.1:434-4787 GCA_002376595.1 Jonesiaceae bacterium UBA3555
GCTCAGTATCGCAGTGGCGGTGGCGATCGGTCCCGCGGACCTCAGCCCCGGCGAGGTCGCACGCTCGATTGCCCATCACCTAGGGTTGGGCAACTTACTCGGGTTGGATGGGCTCTCGCCGTTGCGGGACGCAATGGTGTGGGAGTTGCGTCTCCCCCGCGTGCTCGTGTCCGCGGCCGTCGGTGCCGGGTTGGCGCTCAGCGGCGCGATCATGCAATCGCTCACACGAAATCCCCTCGCCGATCCGTCTCTGCTCGGGCTCTCGTCCGGCGCATCGGTGGGCGCTGTGCCCGTCCTATTGCTTGGCGCCTCGGTTCTGCTGCCGGTGGCCGCCTTTACCGGCGCGGTTCTCGCGCTGGCGGCGGCGCTCGGTTTGGCTGGATCGTTAGGCAGGCTCACCCCCACCCGTACCGTGCTCGCCGGTTTGGCGGTCAGCCAGTTGTGCGCCGCTGTCACGAGTTTCATTATTTTCTGGTCAGCCGATGGCGATTCCTACCGCGAGGTCCTGTCCTGGCTGATGGGTTCGGTTGGCGCGGCAACGTGGCAGTCGGTCGCGATTGCCGGGGTCGCAATCTTGGTTTTCGGCATCCCGCTGATGTTCACCGGCAATGTGCTTGACGCGTTCACATTTGGCGACGACTCCGCCAGTTCCCTGGGCTTCAACCCCACCCGCTGGCGCTGGGCCCTGCTTCTGGTGGTCGCGTTGCTGACTGGAGCGATGGTGTCGGTGTCAGGTTCCATCGGCTTTGTGGGCCTGATCGTCCCCCACCTTGTGCGCATGGTCGCGGGATCGGGCCACCGATTCCTGCTCCCCGCGTCCGCCCTGGTAGGCGCCGTATTTTTGGTGTGGGCAGACACTCTGGCTCGAACCGTGTTCGAGCCGCGCGAACTGCCAGTCGGCATTGTTACTGCAATTGTTGGCGCACCGCGCNNACCGATTTTCGCGTTCGTTTTGTGGAAATCGAAGGGAGCGCACTCGTGAGTTCATTACTTCCCGACGAGAAGGCTAGCTCCCAGCAGCCCCTCGAGGCCCGCTGTGGCGCAGTTGATACGACAAACGCGGCCTTCTCCTTCGAGGGCGTGGAATGGTCTGTTGGCGACGCCCGAATCCTCGAACAAATCACTTNNGTGCAGCGGCCCGACTCGGGCACGTTGGAAGTTGACGGGCGCGACTGGCTTGCAGAATCGTCGAAAAGCAGGTCACAAAAGCTGTGGTACGTGGAGCAAAGCGCGACGGCCGACAGGTCCGTCAGCGTGCTCGACGTGGTGTTGCTGGGACGCACTCCGCACCGATCACTGTTCGCCGGTGTGGGCCAACGCGATGTGGCAATTGCGCAAGAGGTGCTGGAACTCGTTGGGCTGACGGAGTTTTCGGAGCGTGAGTTCGGCACTTTGTCGGGCGGTGAACGCCAACGCGTGCTCATTGCCAAGGCGCTTGCCCAGCAAACCGACATCCTCGTGGTGGACGAACCCNNCGGTGAAAAGCGCCGCGTGGCCCTCACCCGCCTGCTGATCCAGAAGCCCTCGATCCTGCTGCTCGACGAACCCACCAACCACCTCGACATAGCCGCGCAACTCTCCACACTGACGCTGTTGCGCGCCCTCGCTGCCAGCGGCCAAACCGTGCTGACGGCGCTGCACGACCTCAACCTCGCCGCGACGTACTGCGACCACGTCCTTGTGATGGACCACGGCAGGATCGTAGCTGGAGGTGCGCCCGCCGACGTGCTCACCGAGGAATTGATACGCAAGGTCTACAACGTCGACTCGACGATCATGGCAAACCCGCGTACGGGGAGACCGCTGATCGTGTTTGGATGAGGCACCTGTAGCTTTCAATGCAGTCACTCCTGGTTGGGTGCGCCACGTTCCTCAAAGACCAAATGTCAGAGGCCATTTCTACAATCACCGCATGACCTCTATTGGGAACCTGACCAGCAAGACTGCGTCACACTTCGACCCCGAACAACTACGGCGCTCCCTAGCGCGCACGTCGAGTCTTCGCGCTCCCCAGCACTTCCTCAGGAGCAATTCCGCTAGCCCCCTGAATCAGAAATTCGCAGATCCGATCGAATTGAAGATTCCTACACCTCGCGCGCATGAACTCATGGAGCTCGCCGCAAGCGGGGCGCTCTTCACCTGGCGTGAGACCATTCGTGGCGTACAGAAAGCGGCCTCCGTACACCTTCAGAGTCAAACTAGAAACATAGCAAGAGTTCCCTACGAGCTGCCCCAGAGATTTGTGCTTGGATCGTGGGAAGAAGCGGTGCGATTGGACCATGTTCTGGCATTTCATTGCGGCGCCGAACCACATCTCTCCCGCGAACTGGAAACAGTTTCTGCCGTCGCCTCTGCAGTCAAGAGGCTCAGCGGGCTACTTGGTTCCCAGCCAGATTCAGGCACATGCGAGGGCTGGTACCGTGCGCTCTCCAAAGTAGACACCTCCCAATTGACAGCAACCGTTGAAGCTTTGGCCTACCTCGACTCGGCTGAGATCGGGGGAAAGACCCTACGAGAACTGCCCGTTCCCCATTTCGGGACCAAATGGATTGAACAGAACTTCTCACTCATCAACTCAGTCCTTGGAATAGATCCCCGCCAACGCGCCAGTGGCCGCGTGACACGCGTTTCCATCACCTACGCCGATCCACTGCACAATGCACAGCCCACCAAGCGAAGGTTCGACTGTTTAGTCAGCGGCGATTACTACGAGGCGCCCTACGAACCTCGGGCCCTTCTCATTGCTGAGAACCATGAGTGCGCAGACAGGGTACCGCCAGTCGAAGGACTCATTGCTGCGAGAGGGGATGNNGCGATACTTTCACACCTGAGAGGACAGTTCCCTGAGGTTCGCTCAATCTTGATGGATGAAGACGCGTGGTACTTGAACAAGCATCTAGGAACGTCAGTGGCGAACGACGTGGAAATCGCGCGACTCAATCGAGATGCACCGAACCTGACTGCCACCGAACGGCTAGCACTACGAAGAGTCACATCACCAGGAACACCTACGCCAAGGATTGAGCAAGAACGAATTCCAAAGGATGTCGTGGCGCGAGCACTCGCACAAGCGGTTGACTCACTGCCCAAGCCCGCCTCTACCGAGCCGAACTATATTGATCAGCCGTTATGGTGACACGAATTTGCGAACGACTAATGGGGCCTAGAAGCGCGCTCCAACTCCCGGCCCAACTCGATAGCTTCAGCAACACCCATCGAGAACAGGTCCGCCTCCCCCACCCGCACCAGAGAGAGGGCGCCAGCGTCATCGTCGCCAAATGGGAGCNCCAGCTCCCCGCGACCACGCACCACAGCTAGCGGCCGCCCACCCAACTTGCCCTTGGCAAGTTCCGCCGCATTAACCAACTCGTCGGCTACCGCAGTCATCGAAACAGCCAGCCGGTGACCGTAACTATCAACCGCGCCACGGAAATCTTCGAGCGGCTCTATCCCAGCGCAGCCGATTGCGATCTCGGTAAGCCCAGCACGCCATGGACGTCCACTCGTGTCCGAAATCAGCACCGCAACATTAACGCCAAGCTGCTGGTGCACAGTTGCGCGAATCGCGCGCGCAGACGCATCCGGATTACGTGGAAGTAACAGAATCGTTCCATCCGCAGTATTGCTGGCATCCACGCCTGCCGCGGCCATCACCAAACCCAAATGATTCTCAACTATCCGCAACGGCGGACCATCAACCCGTTCGCGCTGCGCCACTAACCGCACAGTTTCGCTAGTGATCGCATCCTCGCGGTCACCAGCCTGGAGAATCTGGCCTTCGGCTTTCGACACAATCTTCGAAGTGACACAGACAATGTCACCATCAGCGAGCTCGGGCAGGTGCTCGACAACCAACANNTGAGATTCGTAATTCCATGTATTCATTGTTGACCATCTGGCCCAACCGAACCATGCGCAACGTCCCACCCTGCGAAAGAAAGAGACAAACCACACGACCACTAGCCAGAGCGCCCACCAACTTAGCTCCCCAGATATGGGAGAATATTGAACCATGAGTGCCTTTGACGAAACGGCTACCCCCGAAACCTCCGCACCAGTACGCGCAACAGTTCGCGCAGTACCGGACCGCGTGAGCGTGGACGGCATTGAAGCCACATGGAACACCGCGTGGGACGAGAACAAGACCTACGCATTCGACGAAAACACGACCCGCGAGCAGGTCTACTCGATCGATACCCCACCTCCGACCGTCTCGGGATCGTTGCACGTAGGACACGTGTTCTCGTACACCCACACCGACGTTGTCGCACGCTACAAGCGTATGCAGGGCATGAACGTGTTCTACCCAATGGGTTGGGACGACAACGGTCTGCCAACAGAACGTCGTGTGCA
>DFNY01000219.1:4813-5915 GCA_002376595.1 Jonesiaceae bacterium UBA3555
AACTGTGTGAGCGCCTGACTGCAGAAGACGAAGAACACTTTGAATCGCTGTGGCGCCACCTCGGCGTCTCAGTGGACTGGTCACGCACTTACCAAACCATTGGTAAAAATGCACAGGCAGTTGCCCAGACTGCGTTCTTGCGTAACTTGGCACGCGGTGAGGCCTACCAAGCAGAAGCTCCAGGTCTGTGGGACGTTACGTTCCAAACCGCAGTTGCTCAGGCAGAGCTCGAAGCACGCGACTACCCAGGGCACTACCACAAGGTCAACTTCCACAAGGTTGATGGTTCCGGCGTAGTTCAGATTGAAACCACGCGTCCAGAACTCCTTGCAGCCTGTGTTGCCCTGATCGCGCACCCAGATGACGAGCGCTACCAGCACCTCTTCGGCACCACCGTTAAGTCCCCTCTGTTCAACAAAGAGGTGCCAGTTATTGCGCACCCAGCAGCAGAAATGGACAAGGGTGCGGGAATCGCCATGTGCTGTACGTTTGGTGACCTCACCGACGTTCAGTGGTGGCGTGAACTACAGCTCCCAACCCGTTCGATCATCCGCCGTGACGGCCGCATCGTCGCCGAGACCCCAGAGTGGATCACCGACGAAGCTGGTCAGGCCGTATTCGCTGAGATCGCAAACAAGACCACGTTCTCCGCACGTACCGTTGTAGTTGACGGCCTGCGTGAGTCCGGAGACTTGGACGGCGAACCAACCGCTACACAGCGCAAGGCTAACTTCTTAGAGAAGGGCGACAAGCCACTCGAAATCGTTACCTCACGCCAGTGGTACCTGCGCAATGGTGGCCGCGACTGGGACCAGCGTCCACTACGTGATGAGCTGCTAGCCCGCGGTGAAGAACTCGACTTTAACCCTGACTTTATGAAGGTCCGCTACTCCAACTGGGTTGGCGGCCTCAACGGTGACTGGCTCATCTCGCGTCAGCGCTTCTTCGGTGTGCCATTCCCTGTGTGGTACCCAGTGGACGCCGAGGGCGAACCACAGTGGGAGAACCCAATCGTTCCAGACGAAACGATTCTTCCTATCGACCCATCCTCAGACGTTCCTGCGGGCTACACCGCAGACCAGCGCGGAGTCGCAGGCGGCTT
>DFNY01000219.1:5960-8789 GCA_002376595.1 Jonesiaceae bacterium UBA3555
GCCGATGGCCAGAAGATGTCAAAGTCCAAGGGCAACGTGGTTACCCCTATGGGCTTGCTAGAAGAGCACGGCTCCGACGCGGTTCGTTACTGGGCAGCTTCTGCCCGTTTGGGAACCGACGCCGCCTTCGAAGTTGGCCAGATGAAGATTGGCCGTCGTTTGGCCATCAAGATTCTGAACGCTTCGAAGTTTGCATTGTCTTTCGGCGCTGACGCTGAAATTGTCTTGGACCCATCGCTTGTCACCGCTGAATTGGACAAGTCGCTCCTCGCCGGTTTGGCTGACGTAGTGGGTAAGGCAACTGCGTCCTTGGAATCCTATGACCACACTCGTGCTCTCGAGTTGTCTGAGTCGTTCTTCTGGACCTTCTGTGATGACTACCTTGAGTTGGTCAAGGATCGCGCCTACGCCGATGGAGCAGAAGTTCCGGGCGCAGACGCAGTCTCGGCCCGCACTACTCTAGCTATCGCTTTGGACGTACTGCTGCGTCTCTTTGCACCAGTGCTTCCATTCGCAACCGAAGNNCTGCGCAAGATCAAGTCTGAGAACAAGGTCTCCATGAAGACTCCAATCTTGGCCGCAGAACTCGCAGTTCCGGCAGCGTCAGTAGCTGCAGTACAACACGCAATGGCAGACATTAAGGCTGCTGGTCGTGTGGAAGGCGACGTCTTACTTTCATCTGTTGATGGAGAAGTCGATGTTCACGTTCAGGGCGGAATCAATGCAGTGTCGTTCGAGCTTGGTGAAGCTCCAGTAAAGACACCTCGCAACTAAGCGGGTAGTCAAAGGCGGGTGGAGAAATCCACCCGCCTTTGACGTTCCGACAATCTTACGGTTTGCGTGTTGTACTAATCCGCATCCGCCAACTAAGCCGTATTCCGGTACGGTTGTTTCAATACCAGTGTGTAGACAGAAACCATCTGGACCTGCACATGCTCAACTGTTTTTCACACCCGAGGAGGGTGTCATGCAAGAATTTAGTTCCCCTGATTTGATTGATGTCCCACGGGATACATCCATCAATGGTTTGTTGGCAAAACGCGTTGCTGAATTTGGCAACGAAACTCTCTACGAGATCCGTACTGGATTGGGTGGAACCTGGACTCCGGTCACTGCACGTGAGTTCCAAAATCAAGTGTGGGATGTCGCGCGTGGTTTGATTGCTTCCGGCATTAACGCTGGTGACACCATCGCGATTATGAGCCGCACCCGCTATGAGTGGACTCTCCTTGACTTCGCAATTTGGGCTGTTGGAGCATTGCCCGTGCCAATTTATGAAACGTCTTCGGCGGCTCAGGTCACCTGGATCGCTTCGGATTCACAAGCCAAGATGATTGTGGTTGAAAACGCCGGTCACGCCGCAGTTGTGGCTGAGGCTCGTAAAGATCTTCCTTTGGTCACCGAGGTCCTGACTATTGATGATGACGCAGTCACCACCCTTATCCAGCGTGGTGTTTCGGTGGATATTGCTGAGGTTGAGAACCGTTCGGCCGCAGTGAAGGCTGATGACCTAGCAACTCTTATTTACACCTCTGGCACCACTGGCCGTCCTAAGGGTGTTGAGCTGACGCACTGGAACTTTGTGCACCTTACTCGTAATGGTGTTGTGTCCGATCTGAAGGCCGTTGTTGGTCCAGGCAAGCGCACCCTGTTGTTTATGCCTTTGGCCCACGTTTTTGCGCGCTTCATTGAAATTGTTGCGATGACTGGTGGGTCGGTTCTTGGCCACACCCCTGACGCAAAGAACCTCGTTGGTGATCTCCAGTCATTCAAGCCAACCTTCATCTTGGCTGTGCCCCGCGTGTTTGAGAAGGTGTACAACGCTGCTGAGCAGAAGGCTGGCACTGGCTCCAAGCTCAAGATTTTCCGCTGGGCAGCCAAGGTCGCTATCCAGACGTCTCGTGCGTGGGAATCGGGTAAGAAGCCATCGCTCGCACTGGAAGCGCAGTACCGCGTTGCGTCAGCACTGCTGTTCAAGAAGTTGCGTGACACGTTNNCGAGTTCGCTATCTCGGGCGGTGCACCGCTGGGTGAACGTCTTGGCCACTTCTACCGTGGAATTGGCTTGACCATCCTTGAAGGTTACGGACTCACTGAAACCTGCGCTCCGTCAGCTGTGAACCGTCCCAGCCTCATCAAGATCGGCACTGTGGGCGCTCCTTACCCCGGCGTGACTATCCGTATTGACGATGACGGCGAGATCCTCATCAAGGGTGACCACGTGTTCCGCGGCTACCGTGACAACGCTGAGGAAACTGCGAAGGCTCTGCAGGACGGCTGGTTCCACACTGGCGACCTTGGCTCCTTGGATAACGATGGCTACTTGCGCATTACCGGACGCAAGAAAGAAATCATTGTGACCGCAGGTGGCAAGAACGTTGCTCCTGCTGTGCTTGAGGACCGTTTCCGTGGCCACCCAATTGTGTCCCAGGTGGTGTGCGTGGGTGACAAGCGTCCGTTCATTGGTGCGTTGGTTACCTTGGATGCTGAGATGTTGCCAGGCTGGCTTAAGTCGCACGATCTTCCTGCAATGTCTGTGGCTGAGGCTGCCGAAAACCCAAGCGTCTTGGCCGCGTTGGACCGCGCGGCGAACCGCGCGAATGAGGCTGTTTCGCGTGCTGAGTCGATCCGTAAGATCAAGGTTCTGACTACAGATTTCACCGAAACGAATGGGTATTTGACTCCTTCACTGAAGGTGAAGCGTGCGCTGGTTCTCAAAGACTTCAAGGAAGTCATTGATGATTTGTATGGCGGACCTTTGACTGAGGGCTAACCAGTGATTGGCGGGGGGGGGGGGGTTTGTTCTCCCCCCCCGTCGCTTCCCCCCCTG
>DFNY01000220.1 GCA_002376595.1 Jonesiaceae bacterium UBA3555
CCCAGAGGAGCCCTGCTGATAGAGGTTCACACGGAAACGGGAACCACCAGGAACCTGGTACGCAAAGTCCAGTTCGAGTTTGTCTTCGAATACTTCACGCTGCTTTTGCGTGAGCATGGAGTACACCGAACGGCGCAAAGATTCGGCGTCCATGGTTTCGTAACCCTCAAGCGGACGCAGTGCGCCAGCCTTACGAATCATCGGAATGGAACGGTTCGAAAGGTGCAAGTCAGAAGCCTCGTTGAAGACAACATCGCGTAGCACCTCATCCATCAAGAGGTCGCCGGCGCGCAAAGCGTTACTCATGCCTACACGGCCCGAACCACTTTGGTCCTCGGTAACAATTCCTCGAGGAGGTCCAACCGGTTCAGAAGGCGCAACGACAGGTGCTGTCATTCCAGGTGCCGCTACCGAAGCGGCGGGAGCACCTGCTGGAGCAGGGAGGCTACCGGGTACTGGAGATCCCCCACCCGNNAGATGGCTGAGCCTGAGTTGAGTCAAAAGGAGGGCGGCTAACCGGCGGGACCGCCCTATTAGCAGCTGGAGTTGCAGGCTCTGCCCGTTGGAACGGGGAAGGCGCGATTTCTCGCTGGAAGGTTTGCGCGGCGGTAGCTTGCGCCCACGAGTAGTCATTCTCGAGGCCAGCACTACCCAGTGCCTGAGTCATCGGGCTTGCGCCACCAGCCGCGGCTTGCTGTGCACCCACGGTGGGACCAGTTCCAACTTGGCCAACACCAGCGCCGGGGGCAACACCGGTGCGTGTCCGGTTGACTGACGCACCTGTCATTGGCTGGCCACCAATTGGTCCTCCAACTACTGGCGTACCGTACTGCCCCACAGGCTCCGCAGAGGTAGATTCCGCAGATACCGATGGGCGAAGGCGGCCAGCAGCGAACTGTGAGAACTGTGGCTGCGAGTTCGTGGCCGGCGCTGCGTCAACTGAAGGGGCACCGTGTCCTTGGGTGCCAGCTGCGTCGGGTGTTGCGTACGTTGCACGCCGTTGCGGCTGTGGCGTACCACCTTGCGGTAGGAACTGCTCAGTCATGGTGAGACCCTTCTTGTAAACTCTCGCGCATCTACGCGGTGCGCAAAGGGGGTATCGGCATGACTGGTTGGAAACTTGAGCGCAGCACAGGGTATTTCACACAGAAAAACGTGGCCTGCTCCCGCGCTCGTTAGGCAACGACGCGCAAGATTTCCTCGATGGCAGTGCGGCCTTCAATGACCTTAATCCAGCCGTCATCGCGCAAAGTGCGCATGCCCTGCTCAATAGCGACCTTCGCTATCTCTGCCGCTGAGGAGTGAGCGACTGCCATGCGTTCGATTTCTTCGCTGACTCGCATCACCTCATGGAGAGCGAGTCGGCCACGATAGCCAGTTTTTGAGCATGCGGTGCATCCCGCGGGGCGGTACAGAACCGGTGGTTCCTCGCCCTCGACCCACGGGAAGCGAGCAGCTTTGAGCTCCTCTGGAGTTGGGATGTAGGGTTCCTTGCACTTATCGCAAAGCTTGCGCGCGAGTCGTTGCGCCACAATGCAATCCAGTGCGGAGCCCACCAGGAACGGTTCGATTCCCATCTCAGTCAGACGCGTTACCGCAGAAGGAGCATCATTTGTGTGCAGAGTCGAGAGCACAAGGTGACCCGTAAGAGCCGCCTCAATAGCGATCTGCGCGGTTTCGTGGTCACGGATCTCACCAAGGAGAACCACATCTGGGTCGGAACGGAGAATGGAACGCAGCGCACCAGAGAAGGTCAGACCAGCTTTGGGGTTCACTTGTACCTGGTTAATTCCGGGAAGACGGTACTCGACTGGGTCCTCAACCGTGATCACGTTGATCTCTGGCTTAGACACAGCGTTCAGTGTGGCGTATAGAGTCGTTGANNTGGTCCCGTTACCAGAATCATGCCGTAAGGCTTGGTATACGACTCTTTGTAGATTTCGTAGTTGTCCTCGCCAAACGACAGGTCACGGAGGTCCAAACTCGCAGTGGAGTTGTCCAGGATACGCATAACGATTTTCTCGCCCCACACGGTGGGCAAGCAGGCTACACGAAGGTCGATTTTGCGTCCATTGTGCGTAACGGACATGCGGCCATCTTGCGGTTTGCGCTTCTCTGCAATGTCGATGTCGGACAGAATCTTCACGCGCGAGGTGACCGCTGCTTGAGTGTTCTTTGGCGATCGCTGCATCTCATGGAGCACACCGTCAATGCGGTAGCGCACGCGCAGGTCATGCTCGGTTGGTTCGATGTGGATGTCAGATGCGCGGTCTGTGATTGCTTGGGTAACAATCAGGTTCACGTAGCGCACAATGGGGGCGTCGTCCTCAATGGAATCACCCATTGCAGACAGGTCAATGTCGCCCTCAAGCTGTTGTTCACCAAGCGCGGTAGCAAGGTCATCCACTTCGCCGTCTGCACGGATCATTCGGTCAAGTGCGCGCGAGAGATCGTCGTGTGTGGCAACAACTGGAATGACCTTCATGCGGGTGATCTGGCGGACGTCGTCCAAAGCCAAGACGTTGCCCGGGTCTGCCATTGCAAGCAAGATTGCGTCGTCTTGGAACCCAATGGGTAGCACAACGTATTGACGGCACAGTGACCCAGGGACGGTGACAACTGCCTTGCGGTCGATGGTGAACTCGTCAAGGTCAACAAATTGCAGGCCAACTTGCTGAGCCAACGCTGAAACGAGTTGGCTCTCCGTTAGNNGAGGCTGGTGCCTCGCATGACCTGCTCATCCAACGCGGACAGCAACTGTTCCTGCGTGACAAGGCCTTCGTCGAGAAGAATTTCACCGAGCTGCTTCACAATGACTCCAAGTAAACCCAAATTGAACTGTTGGATATATCGGCCGGGTTTCTTCCAAACATGAGGGTGAATGAGCGATTGCGTATGCGGCCTAAGTTACGTTCCATCATGTGAGCCATACGAAAACCTGAAGCTCAATACCCCAGCACTGTGTTCAGTGCTGCAGACATCTGAGCAATCGGCGCTGGGTGCCCCGTCATGAGGCGTACCTGCTCGCCTGCTTGGTGAAGCAACATGCGCTCACCAGTGATCGCGGCTGACCCTTCATTTGCTAACTCGCGCCAAGCCTCAATGAGTGCCGTGGGAGCTGGATCGTAGGCAACGTCAAGGAGCACTCCCCTGACTTTATTTCCANNNNCTGCCAAAGCGGCAAGCGCTGATGCCGCAGTTGCTCCTGCGCCGAGAATTGCGGTGCGGCCTGTACGTTGAATGGCTGCCTCAAGTCCGCCTTCCTTCAACGCAGCCACGATGCCATAAACATCAGTGTTGGCGCCCACCATCATGCGACCGCTCCCTTTGCCTGAAAAGACAACGGTATTTACGGCACCGGTGACGGTAGCTAGTGGATCAATGTGGTCGAGATGCGCAAACACTGCAGCCTTGAGCGGCATGGTCAAACTGAGACCAGCCCACGAATCGTCGAGCGTTCCTAAGAACGCCGCTAACTCAGATTCATCGACGTCATGTCTGCCGTAGTGCCAGTCAAGTCCCAATGCGCTATATGCAGCCTGATGCAGAACGGGCGAAAGCGAATGCGATATGGGGTGGCCCAAAACTGCAGCCTGACGAATCGGTGTTGCCATGTCTCTTCCCTCTTGAGGTGTGCTCAGTGTCTTAACAACGAACAAGACCTATCGGTCTCCGCGATAGGTCTTGTTCATGGGCTGATCTGAGAACTTAGTCGTTCACGTCGCTCTTGTCAGTGTTTTGAGTTGGGCCGTCGTAGACGTCCTTGTTCTCCTTGAGCCACTGACGGTATTCCTCCACGTAGACCTGGTGTTGCTTGTAGGTCTCAGAGAACTTAGTGATCTTCTTTACCGGATCCACTGCTACAAAGTAGAAGTAGTTGGTCTTTGGAGGATTCACTGCTGCCGAGATCGCTGCCTCACTAGGGCTTGCAATCGGAGTCTTTGGCAGTCCGCGGTGGACGTACGTATTCCACTCGTTTTGGTCGTTGCGCTGGTCTTTGGTTGTCGAAGCATCTGCGCTGCCACCGAAGAAATAGTGGACCGTGGAGTCCCTCTGAAGCGGCATACCGTCGTCGAGGCGGTTGTAGATTACTGAAGCCACGTTAGCGAAGTCATCTTTGGAGAATCCTTCACGCTCAACGATTGATGCAACGTTGAGAGTTTCTTCCCACTTCTTTTCAGGGACCTCGAGTTTTTCGAGGCGCTTTACCGTCCGGGCAACCATTTCTTCAATGATTTCCTCAGGAGTCTCCGACTTGCTAAAGCGGTAGTCTCCATCCGCGAGCCAGCCTTCATAGTTCCCATTGGCTACCTTTGGTAGCCCACGAGCTTCGGTGTCTTTCATGGCTGCTTCGAGTTGCTCGTCGGTGAAGCCAGTGACCTTCTTGATGGTCTGAAGGATGTCTGACTCACGCGTTCCAGGAATAACTTGAATGCGGTTTCCTGCCAGGTTCTTGAGGTCAAGAAGCATATTGATCGCGTCTGCGGCCGGAAGCTCCTTGTACAGGAGGTAGGTGCCAGGCTGAATCTTGTTGGAGTTAGGGTTAGCTAGCGCAGCCGCGTTGAACGCTGACTTGGACTTGATTACGCCGTTCTCCAAAAGCGTGGCTGCGATCGCGCCACCGCCGTCACCATCTTTGACGGTGACCTCAACTGGTTCGGTGCCAGTTCCGGTGAAGTCTCCCCCGTCGACTTACTGCGTGCTGAGGTCTACTTTCTTGTCTGCAAAGAACTTTGAGCCTACGTTCCATGCGAACACGACGCCTGCGCCCAAGATGAGCACTGCAACGAGTGTGGCAATCATAGAAGCGCGGCGTCGCTTGGCGGCCCTCTTCTTACGAGCAACGAGTTCACGACGATCCATCCGCGAAAGGCGGTGATCCTCATCGTGTTGTGGTTGCATGTCGAACAAGTCGTTCACAACTATGTGTCCTTTTAGTTGGGGGCTTACGCACGCGCTTGGAATTTTCCAGTTCCA
>DFNY01000029.1:0-8418 GCA_002376595.1 Jonesiaceae bacterium UBA3555
CACAGGCTTTAGGATACCCGTGCGACCTTTGATATTTCGCGATTTTTTACTGTGATTCTGTACGTTTCGCCAGGGCGAATATCTAGCTCAATCAGTTGACCGTTAGTGAGTTCGATGGTTGGTGTTCGTAGCTTGCCCGTGGTGCGGGTGTCGGTGAGTTCGAAGGAGAGATCTTGGGCTGATTCCCACGAAAGGTTGGCGGTGAATGCGCCACGTAACCGCACGCCCTGGACTCGGCCGGTGCCCCACGTGGCGGGCAGCGCGGGGAGTACTTTGATTCGCTCGCTCTCGACGGTACACAGCGCTTCGAGCCCCCCCGCCACAAACCCATAGTTGCCGTCGATCTGGAACGGCGGATGAGCGCTGAGAAGGTTCGAGTAGATTCCACCGCGATGCTCCGCTGACCCCTGCTCTGTATCGTCGGGACCGTTCTCGGCATCTGCGCTATCAGTGTTGGTTGCAGAGTCGGAGACTGTGGTCCTTACCGCTGGTCGTAGCGACCGTTCGATCGCATCAAGAACCTTGGCGGGCTCGCCCAACCTGGCCCACAGCCCGATCCGCCAGGCGAGGGACCAGCCCGTAGAATCGTCGCCACGCAGGGTGAGTGTGCGGCGCGCCGCAGCGCGTAGCCGCTCGCTCGTGAGCGTACCCAGCGGGTACACGCCAACCAAGTGCGATAGGTGCCTGTGCTGGGGCTCGACCTCCTCGAAATCTTCGATCCATTCCTGGAGTTGCCCGCGTTCGCCCACCTGGTAGGGCGGCAGCGTCGAGACCTTGCGCGCCAGCGAATTCAGCCATTGCGGTTGACGGGCACGTCCCCCGAACAGCGCTGCGTGCGCGCGCTGCGCGTACGCAGCGAAGTCTTCAAGCAGGGCCTTGTCCATGGTCACCGTAGAGGAAACGGACACTGGTGCTCCGTCCAATAGGTAGCGGTTTTCCGGGGACACCGACGGATAGGTACGGGAAGTTCCGCCATCCTGCACGATCCACGATTCAGCAAACAGGCCAACCTGTTCAATGAGCGGCCAAATCCGTTTGAGAACGAACGGGTCCTGCCCATATTCGTAGTGGTCCCACGCTTGCCGGGTGAGCCACAGTGCGCCGAGGGGCCAGTATGCCCAGCTCGCGTCGCCAGCTCCCGCGCCAGCGGGGAGCGCGTGCCCCCACATGTCCGCGTTGTGGTGTAGCACCATTCCTGGTAGGCCATACAGGTTTTCGGCCGCGGCTTTGCCGGGGCCCTTCGCCACCATTTCGAGCCATTCGATGAGTGATTCGTGCAGCTGCGGAAGTCCTGCCGCCTCTACTCCCCAGTAGTTCATGGGGGTGTTGATGTTGAGCGTGTAGTTGGAGCTCCACGGCGCCGGGATGTCGTGGCACCACAGGCCCTGAAGGTTCAGCGGCATGGCGTGCGGCGCGTGGGCCCTCGCGAGCAGATAGCGCCCGAAATTGAACTGCCTAGTGACCCTGTGGTCGGGAACTTCCAGCGACATCGTGCCGTACACCTTGTGGTGTTCGGTCACGTGGTCGGACATGTGTGTGTGCAGGTCACATGCGATGTCCAGAGCGGTTGCCCGGGCATGTTCGGCGGTCGTTTGGACGCGTTCGCGCAACGCGCTGGCAATCTGCGATTGCCGCATCTGCGGGCTGCCGCTGATCTTGTCCAATTGTTCGATAGCGGGGGATTCGATCACAATCACCAGCGAACTGCGGGCGGGTAGTTGGTAGGTTGCCGTGAGTTCGGTTGGGTCGCTTTCGATTTCCGACGAGCCGGCTGGTTCCGGCTCGCACACTCGCGCCGTGTGGTCGGTTGCGACAGGTGCACTGGCGACAGGTGCGCTGGTGGTTGGGTTGCTTGGAGAACTGGAGGCCGCGGAATGTGCGGCTGGGGTACTGGCCGTTGAGGTGCTGGCTGTTGGGTTACTGGATTCTTGCGCGCTCGCGGTCGTGAGCGCGGCCGCGACCGCGAGCCAACCGACGCGCGGGGCCGAGCCGAGGTAACGGATGTGCGCGGGGTTGGCCTCGTGTGTTGGTGCAACGTCGCTTGGAAGTTCGATGAGGTATCCGTCGCGCCCGGACGCACTGCCGCGAAGCAGTGTTCGGGCCGTCAGCGTGACTGTGGTGTCGTGGGGACCGGAGTTGGTCACGAGGTGCACGAGGTAAGTGGTGCGGTGCGCGCGACGTACTCGCGGCAGGTACGTGGTGTGCGTGATGTGGGAGTCGGCGTTGAGTGCGTAGTGGCTCACCGATCGGGCGCTCTCAAAGTTGAGTGCGCGGACGACATGGCCGTGCGGTTCGGGAAATGCTGTGCCGTCCGTACTGACATCGATGTCGGCGTACGGAAGGAAGGCTTGGGAGTGGGTCGACTGCGCTTTTTTCAGGTACTCCTCGGCCTGCACATTGTCGCCCTCATCGATGAGCGCCCGCACTCGACCTAAGTAGTGTTCCTCGTTGAACGCTGGCACGTGTTGGTTCGGGGAGTTCTTGTTGCCGGACCACGCATCGTGACGATTCCGCGTCAGAGTCTCGCCGCCTGCCCTGCCGTAGGCTAAAGCGCCGAGAATACCGTTTCCAAGCGGAAGCGCTTCGACCAAAGACTTCGCAGCCGTTTCGAATCGTATTTCGCTCGTGTGGGATGTGGTTTCGGTACCCATTGTATTCAGTCCGATATCGGCACATAGTCCCTGAAAATCGCAAAATTCTGCGGATTCAGTGGCCTGTTCATCGAGGCGGCTGCGGCTCATGATATTTCCTTCAGGCAGTGATTAATCTAGGCGAACAACGCTGTTCGTTTCGATAGTAGATTGTTGAACCGCTTCGATGGTATCTTGAGTGAGAGTTAGACGGTAGAGAAACCAAGAAACCCAGGGAGCAAAGATGCACCACACGGGCCCCGGTGACCTAACCCGCATGCCAGTCATCGCATTTGGCGCGGACTACAACCCGGAACAATGGCCACGCGAAACGTGGGAACACGACGTGGAGCTCATGAAGCGCGCCCACATCAATCTCGTGACCATTGGCGTGTTTTCTTGGGCAACCATCGAACCCCGCGAGGGCGAACGCGACTTTACCTGGCTCGATGAACTGATTGATCTGCTGTGGGACAACGGGATCAGTGTTGACCTCGCAACACCGATTGCATCGCCGCCGCCGTGGATGGGTGCAACCTACCCAGAAACGCTCGCGCAATGGCCTAACGGGCAGCGATCAACGTGGGGTTCCCGCAACCACTTTAGCCCCGCCTCCGCAAAGTACCGAGAATTTTGCGCATCCATCACACGTGAGATGGCGCAACGCTACGCTGCGCACTCAGGCGTGGTCATGTGGCACGTGNNGGGTAACGAGTTTGGGCAGCTGTGTTACTCGGACGAGTCGGCTGTCCGGTTCCGCGAGTGGCTCCAAGCCCGCTACGGTTCGCTCGACGCCCTCAATGAGGCATGGGGTACCACATTTTGGAGCCAAAAGTACGGCGAATGGGATCACATCATCCCTCCGCGCGACACCACCTACCTGCACAACTCGGCACAGGAACTCGACTTCAAGCGGTACTCCTCGGACCTGATGCTGCAGATGTACCTCGAACAGGTGGAGGTCATTCGTTCCGTCGACCCAACCGCGGCGATCACCACCAACTTCATGGGATTCTTCAATCTGGCCGACTACCACTCGTGGTCAGAGCATATGGACATCATTGCCGATGACATATACCCAGACCCAGAGGACCCACACGCTCCCGCAACCACCGCGCTCACGCACGAACTCATGCGTTCGCTCGGCGCCGGCAGGCCGTGGATGCTCATGGAGCAGGCCATCACCACCGTCAACTGGCGCGCCCACAACATCCCAAAGACTCCCGCCCAAACGCGCCTTGAAAGCCTCTCGGCTCTCGCTCGCGGATCGCGCGGGGTGTGCTTCTTCCAGTGGCGCGCCTCCACCGCGGGATCCGAACGCTACCACTCGGCCCTACTGCCACACGCAGGGGAGCACAGCGACGTACGCCAAGCCGTGGTCCGGTTGGGCGCTGAGCTCGAAGAACTGAGCGCACACTACCCAAGCGGCGCACCAACGAGCGTAGGCGCTCCCGACGGATCATCGCGCACCGCACCCGTTGCACTCGTGTTCGACTGGTCCTCGTGGTGGGTCACGCAACAACCGGCACTCCCAAGCAATCAGCTGGACGCACTGACCCAACTCAAGGATTGGCACCGCCAACTGTGGCTGCGCGGAATCCGCGCGGTGATAGTCCCGCCGAGCGCGGACCTGAGCCCCTACAAGGTTGTGGCCGCGCCGAGCCTGCACATGATCAGCACCGAAGAGGCCGACAACCTGACCGCATACGTTAAGGCCGGCGGAACCGCTGTAATTGGACCCTTTAGCGCGCTCGCGGACCATACCTCCCGCATCACGCCTGGGCTCTTCCCAACCCGACTCCCAGAGCTGATGGGAGTGGGCGGACAAGAATGGATTCCGCTGTCGGCCGGCATCGTTGTGCCTGCGCAAGCAGGCCCCTCGCTGGCTGCCGTGTCTGCACACTCTGGGTCCGCTGCCTCACGCCCTGCGTCCGCCACCACTCAAGGCGGGCCGAAGTACGCGGCGCGCACCTTCGTCGAAAAGCTGGAAAAAACCAGCCCCGACACACAAGTTCACTTGGAGTTTGACACCCTAAATCCCGACCCACACCAGCTGAGCGGGCGACCGCTCGTGACGTCGCACCCATACGGCGACGGAACGGCTTGGTATGTGGGCGGGCTACTCCAGGAAGAAACTCTAGGGGCGGTCCTCGAGACCATCGCCCTAGAAGCCGAGCTCGCACTGTTTCCTCCAGGACTGCGCAACGGCGACCTCGACATCATCAGCGACTCCCACGCAACCTACCTGCTGAACTACTCGCTAGAACCCATCACGCTCAGCGCGCTGGANNCGCTGACGGGCGGTGAACCGACCCTGACGGTCGGCGCACAAGACGCCCGGATCATCCCTCACAAGCGCCCCGCCACGCGTAGCGCATAAGAGAACACACCATCACCCAACGGCCAGCGCTCACGGGTGAAAAACACACCTAGAGGAACACACATGAAATTCTCCAACGGATACTGGTTGGTCAAGGACGGCCACACGATCCTGCGCCCCAAAGACATCGACGACGTAGTCGCCGGGCCGCAGTCGTTGACCGTCTACGCCCCAACCGCGCGCATTGAGTCACGCGGAGATACTCTCAACTGCCCACAAATCACGACCACGTTCACGGCGCCCCGCCCCAATGTGATCGGCGTGCGCATCGAGCACCACCAGGGCGTCAAGCAGCGCGGCCCACACTTTGAAAAGTTCACGGCCGAACACGACGTTCAGGTCCACGCAGCGGGTAAGGGCAGCGGCGAATCCGCCACCATCACGTCCGGCGACCTCACCGCCCACATCTCCACAGACGGATCGTGGCACGTTGACTTCACCGGTGACGGCAAGTTCTTGACCTCGTCGATGGACCGTTCGGTCGGTGTCGTGACCGCACCCGAAGGCAAGCGTTACGTCTACGAGCAGCTGACCATGGGCCCCTCCGAATCCATTTTCGGTTTGGGGGAGCGGTTCGGCACGTACATCAAGAACGGCCAGGTTGTGGACGCCTGGAACGAGGACGGCGGAACCCAATCCGAACAGGCCTACAAGAACGTCCCGTTCTACCTCTCGGACGCAGGCTATGGAGTCTTCGTAGACCACCCCGAAGAAGTGTCATTTGAAGTCGGCACCGAGGTAGTCTCACGCACCCAATTTTCCGTAGCCGGAAAGCACCTGCAGTACTACGTTGTATACGGCAAGGACCCCAAGGAAATCCTCTCCAACTACACCGCACTCACTGGTCGGCCAGCACGCGTGCCAGCATGGTCATACGGAACTTGGCTGTCCANNCATTCACCACCGAATACGATGAGCAGACCGTCAACCACTTCATTGACGGCATGATTGAACGGTCCCTAGCACTTTCGGTATTCCACTTCGACTGCTTCTGGATGCGCGGCTTCCACTGGAGCGACTTTGTATGGCACCCCCAGACCTTCCCAGACCCACAGGGAATGATCGACCGCATCAAGGCCAAGGGCCTCAAAGTGTGTGTCTGGATCAACCCATACATTGCCCAGCGTTCCCACCTCTTTGCAGAAGGCATGGAAAAGGGCTACCTCGTTACCGAAGCAAACGGCGACGTATGGCAATGGGACATGTGGCAGGCAGGAATGGGCCTAGTGGACTTCACCAACCCAGAAGCCACCGCATGGTATCTTTCCAAACTGCAAGCTCTACTAGACATGGGTGTGGACTGCTTCAAAACCGACTTTGGTGAGCGCATTCCAACAGACGTTGTCTGGCACGATGGATCAGATCCACAGCGCATGCACAACTACTACACCTACCTGTTCAACCAAGCCGTATTCGGTCTACTCAAAGAGACTCAAGGTGAAGGCGAAGCAGTGCTGTTCGCGCGCTCAGCAACAGCTGGTGGCCAACAGTTCCCAGTGCACTGGGGAGGCGACTGCGAATCCACCTACGTTGCAATGGCAGAATCGCTGCGTGGTGGCTTGTCGCTAGCGCTCTCGGGCTTCGGCTTCTGGAGCCACGATATCGGCGGATTCGAAGGCTACCCAGATCCAGCAGTATTCAAGCGCTGGACCGCGTTCGGGTTCATGTCCTCACACTCACGATTCCACGGATCAAACTCGTACCGAGTGCCATGGCTCTTTGACGAGGAAGCAGTCGAGGTAACCCGAAAGTTCGCGAACCTCAAGATGTCACTCATGCCTTATGTTGGCCAGCTAGGTGAGATCGCCGCATCACAAGGCACCCCAGTCATGCGCCCAATGCTCCTAGAGTTCCCGCAAGACCGAAGTGCCCGGGCAATTGGAACCCAATACATGCTCGGCGGCAACCTCTTGGTGGCGCCAGTATTCGACCCGACCACTGCCGAGTTCTACGTTCCTGAAGGCACCTGGACCTCAATTCTCAGCGGAAAGCAGTACCAAGGGCCACGCTGGTTCACCGAAGAGTTCGGCTTTGACGAGATGCCACTGCTTGCGCGTCCAAACACGGTCATTCCATTTGGATCCGAGATTGAGCGCCCAGACTATGACTGGGACCAAAACGTCACCCTGCACGCCTACGAACTAGAAGATGGTGCAGAAATTACGGTGACAGTTGCGTCGCAGCACAACTCGGCTGAAGTCGCTGGACAGTTTGAGGTTACACGTGAAGCGAACGTTATTAGCGCTCGCAGAATTAGCGGATCTGGAGCGTTCGCGCTCCAAGTCGGCGAAACTCGCGTAGAGGGCGACCAAGAAGTCTCCTTATCTCTCTAGCCACGGGCATANNTTTGCTTTGCCTAGTTACCGCTCCAAGTTGCCTAACTACAGCGCGATACTTAATCCCTGCGGAACTTGCCCAGCAACGTGCTCGCTGGACAGCTCGCTAGTAACTGTCCAGCGGTCCGGGTACTGAGCTGCGCGTGAATGACCAGACTATTTGGCGGTCTCCGAGACACCGAGAGCCACCGCTGACGCCAGCGACGGAGCCAAGGGGTAGAGAGCGCCCAACAACGCGCCAAAGGCGTGATAGATATCCGGTTTTCCAGGCCATACCTTATCGTCTGGAACGTTGGCTGTATCTAGTTCGTGGAACCACGAACCATTGTCTGAATCAATGAAGTATTGGCGAATATGGGCCAACCAGTTTTCGTAGTCGATTGCATACTGAGCTAGACCTGTTGCGGCAAACAACGCTGAAGCAGATGCCAATGCTTCAGCAGCAACCCAGTGCATGCGGGTCTCAACAACTGGAGTGCCCTGCCAAGCGGTTGTGTACACGAATCCGGTATGCCCGCTCGCGCTGGTTCGCCATCCATCAGCAATTGCCCGAGCGTACAACTGGCGTGCCGATTCCACCAGCCAANNAGTCTAGGTGCAGTAGCAGCCGAGCCCATTCAATACCGTGCCCTACAGTCGCGCCGTATGGCTTGAACTGGTCATCAGGCTTCTCAGCATTGAACTCCAAGAGCGGGTTCCACTGGGAATCAAAATGCTCAGGTATACGCCAAGACTGAGCAGGCGCCCACTCCAAAGCCACTACCTTCGCGATTGCTAATGCGCGTTCGTGGTGCTGGAGATCCCCGGTGACGTCTCCTGCTGCCAGCAACGCCTCAACGGCGTGCATATTTGCGTTAACGCCACGATATGGGCTTAACACTGTGAAGTCCTGGTTGTATTCGTCTACCAATAGGCCGGTTTTTGCGTCGAAGAACCGGCTGTAGAACACCTCAAGCGCCATGGAAAGCAATTCGCTGGCTCCACTGATACCGGCGCGCACACCAGATGTGGCAGCGAGGACCACGAACGCATGCGCCTAGGCACTCTTGGTTGTGTCCACAGCAGCGAAGTC
>DFNY01000029.1:8430-10886 GCA_002376595.1 Jonesiaceae bacterium UBA3555
ATCCTGAGCCGCGCCCTGGAACGATACAATCGCGCGCAAAATCCAGCAAGCCTTCGGCTTGGTTGACAAGCCATTCGCGGTGCGCAGCAGACGTCAAAAGTGGTCCTTGGTGTTGCTGATGCGTCACTGTGGGTCTCCTGAACTGATTAGTCGGTTACGAAGCCACTCAAGCTGAACCAAATTGTGGAGGAACTGGCCGCCCTCATGGCCGTTGTAGTCGTAGTGCTTGAGTGACCTGTCATTGCAGGAGTACTCATTGAACGCCGAGTACACAGTTGACGGTGGGCAGATCGCGTCCATCAATGCCACCGAGAACAGAGTTGGCGCATTCGCTCGCTTGGCAAAGTTCACTCCGTCAAAGTAAGACAACGTATCAAGTACCAACTCGGAGCTGTAGCGGTGCACCGCGAGGTAGCGCACGATTTCGTGGTACGGGTCACAGTCCGTGATGGAGGTAGCTCGCTCGTAGTTGCACAGGAATGGCACGTCAGGCATCACTGCGTACAGGTCTGGAACCAAACCAGCAACCGCAAGAGTGATGCCACCGCCCTGTGAAGCACCCATGATGGAAACGCGGGACGTATCTACTTGCTCGATGGTGCGCACAGCTTCGACTGCGCGCACGGCATCAGTAAATACCCTGCGGTAGTAGTAACCGTCTTTGTTTTCGAGACCACGCGTCATGAACCCAGGGGTGGAAGGACCAGTGCCTGAAGGGTCAGCGGTGTGTCCTCCAGATCCCCAACCTGACCCTTGACCACGGGTGTCAATGTAGAAGTGTGCGAACCCGGCATTGGCCCATAGGAGGTGCTCCTGGGCAAATCCGCGCCCACCTCCGTAGCCTTGGTATTGGACAACGGCAGGCAGGGTGCCTGGCTCAGCACCCGCTGGAACGTTGAGCCAAGCCTTGATGCGGTGGCCGCCAAAGCCAGAGAATTCCACATCGTAGGAATCCACCAAGGTGAGTTGGTTATCAATCTTGGTCAAGGTGACATTGAGATCGAACTCGCGTGCCTGGGCGAGAGTGCTGTTCCAGAAATCGTCGAAATCCCGCGGTTCGCGAACAGTAGGTTGGTATTTTTCCAATTCGTTTATTGGCAGGTCAAAGAACGCCATTGTTTCTTCCAATCACACGTGTTGTGGTTATTTATCAGTGGGAGAGCAGGGCTGCGAATCTACGATGACAAGGTCGAGAGTTCGCTAACCTTCCCTGCAGTTCTCACGTTGCGCGCAAGCGAAGGTGACCGTTCAGGTACCAACTCCGATTGCAAGACTAGGGTGGCCCCACCAATTGACGCGGCGGTTTCCGCTGACGCAGACAGCCGCACTTCAATGGGGTNNTGGCTGTTGCGGGCAAAGAAAGTGCGAGCGAGAGTGTCTCGGATCGCCGGAATGTATATATGTGAGGCTGCCGCGAAGCTTGATCCAGTGAGCACTATCATGCGCAGATCTAAGATGTTTGCCATGGCATGCGCAGCCAGTGCCACGAGTTGGGCACTGGATTCGAGTAGTTCAGTAGCGTCTGCGTTACCCATGAGTGAAGCCCTAGCAATCGCCCCGAATTGCTGCGCGATGCTCGCATTGACAGGCAGTGCGGCCAGTGAAGGTTCCTTAGACAAAGTGGGGTGAGCGCGAGCAACTTCTACAAGATGAGCTGGCCCAGCGAGCATTTCGACACAGCCGCGCATTCCGCACCAGCATTCGGGACCGTTGAGGTCGATGGTGATATGACCCAGTTCGCCCGCGTTTGAGGATGCACCACGGTAGGGGCGCCCTCCAATGAGGATGCCGGCGCCCAGCCCTGTGCTCATGTACAACGAAGCGAAAGTGCTTTCGCGTTCTGTTCCGCCTGCCCAGTATTCTCCAATGGCAGAGGCCGTGGCATCGTTCTCTAGAAGAATGGGAAGCCCAGTGATTCGATGCAGCTCCGTGTCAAGTGGATAGTCTTCCCAGCTGCGCATGAACGGGGGAGTCAGGNNGCCGTTGCGCGATGTCAGTGGCCCTGGGGAGACAAGGCCGATTCCTAGGATCTTGTCACGGTCGATTCCGGCGGCAGCCACCAACATGTCGATTTCGCTGGCCATGCGCGCTACGACTTCTTCGGGGCTAGAGTCTCCGGCACCAGACCGGGTCATGCGGGTGACAGTGGCTCCGGCCAAGTTGGTTACCACATAGGTGAGAGCGCCATGATCCAGATGCACGCCAATTGCGTAGCGAGCAGTGGTGTTGAGCTCGAGCAAGACGCGGGGTTTGCCGCCGGTAGATTCGGCGCGACCAATTTCCACTATGAGGCCTTCATCAAGAAGCCTGCGAACCACGTTTGAAACCGTGGCCCCGGTGAGTCCGGTGACCTTTGCTATGCCGACGCGGCTGATGGTTCCAGCCGCACGGATGGCATCGATGATCACCGAAGTGCTACCCGTGGCGGGTGCTGGGGAGTGTAGAGCACTCAAGTG
>DFNY01000152.1 GCA_002376595.1 Jonesiaceae bacterium UBA3555
TGCTTATTTTGCACGCGCTGACCGGCGATTCTCATGTCACCCGCAACCTCGCAGACCCAGACTCCGCCACCACCGCGCCCAAGGGTTGGTGGGAAGACATGGTTGGGCCGGGCGCTCCCATCGATACCAACACCTACTTTGTGGTGGCCCCTAATGTATTGGGCGGATGCCAGGGCACCACCGGGCCGTCCAGCAACGCACCAGACGGCAAGCCCTGGGGAAGCCAGTTCCCAGTCATCACCATCCGTGACCAGGTCACCACCGAAATCGCATTTAGCAAAGAACTCGGAATCTCCTCGTGGCGCCTCATCCTCGGTGCTTCCATGGGTGGTCTTCGCGTGCTCGAGTGGGGAATTCTAGGCCCAGAAAACGGTGTCAACGTTGGTTCCCTCGTGGTNNAATCGAAGCCGACCCACACTTCCACAGCGGTGACTACTACGACCTCCCACTCGGAGAAGGCCCCACCACTGGACTAGGCATCGCACGGCAAATCGCCCACACCACGTACCGTAGCGCACGTGAACTCGACCAACGCTTCGGACGCATCCCCCAGCATGCTGAAGACCCCATGTACGGCGGACGATTCGCTGTGCAGTCCTATTTGGACCACCACGGCGACAAACTCGCTGGACGCTTCGACGCCAACAGCTACGNNAACCCACGACCTTGGCCGTGACCGCGGCGGAGTATCTACGGCTCTGCGTTCCGTCCACGCACCAGCGTTAGTTGTGGCCGTAGACACTGACAGGCTGTTCCTGCCACACGAATCCCAAAAGATGGCTGCACTCATGCCGCGCGCAGAACGCCTAGAGACGCTAACCTCAGATTTCGGGCATGACGGATTCCTCATCGAATTCGAGCAGCTCGCACCCATCATTACAAAGTTCCTGAGGCGTCACGTACGAGTTCACTAGAACGGCCCCGATCTCGAACAAGCTCGATCTCGAATAGGCTCGGGGTCACTTGCCGTGGCGCATCACTACAAGGGACCTCGAACCGCGCCGACCGCAACACCCGGAGGTTGACATGCCCACCGCCTACGACGAACTAACAGGCGCATTAGACGGTCAACTAGCCACTATGGTGTCATGGCTGAGGTTTGTATATGACGAGTTAGACAACTACAGCGAGCGCCCATCAAGCCTTGACGGTTGGAATATCCGCCAACTCGTAGTGCACATTGGTGCATCTATGGACGCACTATTGGTAGCAGAGCCTGTTCCTGTTGGAACAGTGCCGCTGTCGCTCGCCGAATACTTGGGCACCTACCCAAACCGGGCCCAAGAAATCNAAGACGGCGCAGTTGAAAGGGCGCAGCAACTCACTACGCCACTGCTTGAATTCGTCTCCAGTCAGCACCGCAAGGTACAGGCCAAACTCGCAGACCTTGGAAACCACCCAGCGTTAGTCATGCAAGGCAAGCGCGGCCCCATCACGCTGCGCGACCTCGTAGTCTCACGACTCATCGAGGCAGTAGTGCATTCACTTGATCTAGTTAAGTCGCTCAAAAACGACGTTGATATGAGCGCAGGCAAGAGCCCACTCGATAAGGGAGCCTTAAATATAGTGGCTCAAGAACTCCTAGACATCGTGGTCACCCGTGGTGGCTATTCGCTAGAAGTATCCAAACCTGATTTGTGGATTTCCCTAGCAACTGGACGCACTGCGTACAACACCGACGAACTCACCGCTGCACTCGCCCCAAAGTTCACAGCTGGTGGAGTACCTGATCTGGGCACCTCACTCCCCTTGCTGTAGCGCAACTTAACTCGCACTCCACCCGACTCTTTGCCTAGTCCAACGCGATTGTTTGCCTCTATGGTTGACGTATGCGCGCAGCCACAGTCACCAAGTTTGACCAGAACACTCCAGTCAACGGACTCACGGTCCAAGACCTTCCTCAGCCTGAGGCCCAACAGAACTGGACTGTAGTCCAAGTCAAAGCGGCCAGCCTCAACCATCACGATATTTGGTCGCTTCGGGGTGTAGGCCTGCGGGAAAGCCAACTTCCCATGGTTCTAGGCACCGACGCTGCGGGTGTCACCCCTGATGGCACCCGCGTTGTAGTCCACGGGGTAATTGGTGCAGACGGGCACGGTGNNGGTTATCTGAGAAGTATTGGGGTGGGCTAGCCGAATACGTTGCAGTCCCCACCGCAAACCTCGTTCCGATCCCGGACTCCATGAGTTTTGAAACAGCCGCATGCCTGCCAACTGCATGGCTGACCGCATACTCTCTCCTATTCCGGGGCGCACAACTGGTTCCAGGGCAATCCGTGCTCATCCAAGGTGCCGGTGGTGGAGTAGCAAGCGCAGCAACAACATTGGCTCGTCATGCTGGACTGACCACGTACGTGACGTCTCGTTCACCAGAGAAGCTCACACAAGCCGAACAACTGGGCGCGATCCCTGTGCAGCACGGTGCCAGACTCCCCCAACGGGTGGACGCCGTCATTGAGACCGTAGGCAAAGCTACCTGGAGCCATTCGGCAGCCAGCCTCAAACCAGGTGGAATCATTGCTGTTGCTGGTGCCACCACCGGAGACCCCGACGCCGCCGAACTCACCCGCATTTTCTTCCAAGAGTTGCGGGTCCAAGGTGTCACTATGGGAACGCGTGAAGACTTGAGCAACCTAGTTGAGTTGGTTTCTTCGCAAGCAATTGAAATCCCCATTGACTCGGTGTATCCACTTGAGCAAATCTCCACTGCCATGGACCGGCTCGTGTCCGGTGGTCACTTTGGAAAGATCGTGATCAGTCTGGAACAGCGATGAAAGCCAGTAAGTTCATCAAAGGGCTTCTCCACCATGAGGATGCCGAAGACCTTGAAGTTGGTTTGGACGAACTCATCGAGAGGGCAAACCTTCCGTTTGCCCGGACCGCGCAGCCAGCGGAGGGTACTAAGGGGTTTGGAAATGCCCTTACAGGTGCGCTCGCCCAGGCTGCCGGCAAAGGGCCAGCCCACACGCCCGATCACGCCCACTCAACCGGCACTGCAACTCCCCACTCACCAGCGTCCGCCCTCTCCCACCCTCACGCCCACAATTGGATCTGGCTCCCCGACATCCTTGGCAACGGATACGAAGCCACAACACTCAATCTTGGGACTGACGACGAGGGTGAGGTTGTTGCAACTCTGGTTCGGTACCAGCCTGATAAGTCCGAGCGCAGTGCGCGCGCAGTACTCTATGTGCACGGCTGGAATGACTATTTCTTCCAGCGCGAGACTGCCGAATTTTGGCACGCTCAAGGGGTCTCGTTTTATGCGGTTGATCTGCGTAAATACGGCCGGAGCCTGAGAGAGTGGCAAACGCCTGGGTACACCGATTCGTTGTCGGTGTATGCACAAGACCTTGCTGCCGCATTAGCCGTGATTAAGGATGAGCTGGGGCAACACACATCCATCATGCTGATGGGCCACTCAACTGGTGGTCTCATTACTTCGCTGTTCCTGCACTACAACCCTGACGCCGCAAGCGGACTGATTCTGAATTCTCCGTGGCTCGAACTCCAAGGCTCAGCCATTGTTCGCACGCTTTCTACGCCTGCGCTCACGCAGATGGCACGCATCCAACCCAAGGCGCCATTGCCTGATATTGATGCCGGATTCTTCTCGCGCACGGTAAGCAAGGAGTATGGCGGGGAATGGGAGTACAACACCCAGTGGCGCCCCACTCCCTCATTCCCGGTGAGACCCGGCTGGTTGGCGGCCATTGTGACTGGACACGCTCGCGTTGCCCGGGGGCTGGATATTCGCGTTCCAGTTTTGGTGTTGGCGAGCGACAAAACAACCATCTCTGCACGCTGGAATGAAGCAATGCGGTCGAGCGATTCAGTTCTTGATGTGGAGCCGATTGCCCGGCGCGCAGTTCAGCTCGGCCAGAACGTGACGGTCAGCCGCATTGCGGGTGGTATTCATGACTTGTCGTTGTCACCACGGCCCATCAGGGATCACTATTTTGAATCTATTCGTCTGTGGACTATGGCGTATGGATGGTTAGGGAAGTTCCCGGTTGAAGAGCGTGCGGCCAGCATTCAGGTGCCTGTGATACATGGCGAGGAACCACCACAGGGCAGCTGAACCTGCGAGTACTATCACGCAAATTCCTAGCCCTTGTACGGCTACGTTCTGTGAGTTTGAAGCCAGGTGGATGAGGGACTCCACTATTCGTCTGCCATACCCGGAGGCTCCCGTGAGTTCCACTCGCCCNNTTCCGCCGAGTATCGCTTGGGCAAGCGGTACCCGCACTAGCCACATGACTAGGAACGCGACCGAGGCCAGTAGTAGGTACAGTCCGCGGCGTGGGGCAATCAATAGCCCTAGCAGCAGCGCGCCTACCGCCGCCACGGGAAGCGCCCATTGAAGGGTACGAACTGCGCCGGCAGCATCGCTGATATCACTGACGTCGGTTTGGGTGAGATACGGAACCTGAAGCGTCCCATGCCGGTATTCGAGGGCATTGAACGCGCTGAGCTCTCCGTGCTCCAGGATCGCTGACAAGACTGGGCCAATATCTAGGGTGATTGGCGTTCGTTCTGAAACCGAGACGTCCGTTTTGAGTGCGTTCAGTAGATCGTTGTGCCCGTGCAGCACAGCGTCACTCCACGCGTCGTGGGCTTGCTGTGAGGCCAGAGCGCCGCGCAATGCTGACCGCAAATACACCTCTAGGTGCGTTGAGATTTCTTCCAAGCTGGCCTGTGGGTCAAGTTCCTGTGTGAACTCGGAGGGAAGTGTGTTTGGGTGCTTCCCTCCGGAAAGTTGCATCTGCACTGTATACGAAATCTGCTGGCGTACATGATCGTCCACCACGCTGCTGAGCAGGTAGTTCACCAGTTGAGTCTGGGTCTCGGGCTGGCCGATTACTCGCGAGGCAGCCGACTCAATGTGCTGACGTGACAGCACCGTGTCTTTTACTGAGAGCACCACTACTGCCGCGAAAGCCGCAGCGCACGCCATAAGGACAAAGCATCCTGCTATGAAGGTTCGTGCGGGTTTGAGTCGCTCAGATTTAAGGACTTGCTGCGTGCGAGCCGCTATTCTCGGCTTTTCTTCCCGACTATGTGGCTGGGCTCGTTTGGCAGTCACCGGCTGGTAGGGCGGTTGGGACTGCGGCACAGTGTGCGCGATCCGTGCTGCATCGCGTTCGTGGTTTACGGCAGTCATGTTGACTCGAGTCGGCACTTGCTCCGCGGTTGGGTTTTGCTCGGGACTTGAGGTTTGCTCCGAACCCAAACCTCGAGTGGTATTCGGATCTTGAGCGGCAGACGCACCACTCAAATTGGGCTGTGCTCCTGGTGGTGCAAACCGCGAGTAGTCCGGCGGCGGCGTATCTGGATCGTGATCCATAGCGAGTCCTTAGTGAACTACGAAGCCCGGGGAGCACTACTTCCGGCCTCAAGATGCATCTTTGAATGAGCCAAACTTAACTCAATGGGTACTTCAATGCACCTGCATTACACGCCAAAATGGATAATTTACCCAAATCTCGCTTGCAACCCAAAGCGGTACATCCATTCTCGATGCTTCGCGCGCCTCAAGGATTCCAAATCCACTAATTTCTGTGTACCACAAAGAACTGCACGGCCCACACCACACCGGTGAGCGCAAGGACTGCGAAACCTACCGGAACCCCATACCCAAGTGTCGATTCCATCTGGCTCAACACTTCGTCGGAAAGGTGGCGGCCAACGATGGGCCCAAGCCCATCCCCAGTTAACGCGGCTGGCTGCTCCGCAGCCACATACCAATCCAACAATTGCGGCAAGAAGGTTGAGGCAACAAAAGCCACACCAATGAGCGCAGCCACCAGCAATCGTTTTCGCGCCAATACCAGCGCCGCAGCCAAGGCGATCACGGCAACAATGGGAGCCCATGTGGAGAAGGCTGTAAGCACCGAATAGTAGCCCCGCAATGAGTCCACCTGCTCTGCTTTGAGCAACGGAATTGTGGTGTTCACGCCGTCCAGCGCAGAACTAATTTCAGCGATTCCCGCAACCTGAGAACTGGCTTGGTTGATAATCGAGTTGAGATCAATTGTGACGTCACCGTTGCTAGCTAACCCATTGACGCCACTGGTCTGATTGTTAAGGGCTGCCAAAACCGCTGTGTGCGCTTGCTCGTTCGCTTGGTTCCACAAGCCCTGGAAGCGATCCGAATGCACAACCTGCGCTACCGCGTCAGTGAGTTTGGGTCGGATCTTCTCTTCTAATCGTGTGACCAGATCCTTTCCAGACAAGTCCGCCACAAAATCGTTAAGTTTGCCCAGCAGCCCGCCGCCCGCATCCTCAACCATGCCCGACAGATTCACACGATCCATCACAAATGAGGTGACCTCACTAGCCACCGCGTTCTGCACATCAGAATCATGAGCCAACCCACTCATCACCGACATGTACGACGACTGCTGGGTCACCGTGTTGTGAGCCCACTTCGCCGCAACACCCAACGGCGCAGCCAGGACCCCAATGGCCACCAAAATGGCAACCACCGTGGTACGACCAATCTTCTTTCCACCAACCGTGAAGCCATCAAAGCTCTGGACTTCTCGAGCCTTTGACCCATTCGCGTGACTGGACTTTGTGCGCGTGGAAGCCGTCGATGGCTTCGTTGCAGTGGGTTTGGGTGTGGCTGGTTTGGATCCGTCAGCCTTGGAAGCGGCGTCAGTCTTGGAGCTCGACGCTCTCTTCGTGGTTGCCTTGGGCTCACTCGAAGACGTACCAGACATTGCCTTCTTTGCCTGCGAAGTAGCGGAAGACTTCGATGGCTTCTTCGCTGATTCCGGCGTGTACTCGGCCATGTTTTCTCCACTGCAGGCAAACAAGATTGTGAGATCGAGTGTACCGGCCCACCAACCTGTTTCCGGTGCGTGATGAGGTTGCGGTGGCAACCCAGACGCACCTCCACACAGCCGAGTGATGCGTTTTCCCCACGAGTGACGCCCCCTAGATGCGTCACTCGGTACCAAAACGAATCACTCGGCGAGAGCCCGGATGCTAGGATTGGTATTTAGTTGGAACCGCCGGGAAGGTACCGGCCATGGGCGCAATCTTGTAGCGCCCAGTTAGCCAAAGCGTTGGGGTAGCCTGTGAATTGGCTAAGAGTTTTGGCTGGTGAGCGGTTTAGTCTTGCTGCAGTTTCGCGTTGACGCGCTCTACTTTTCCGTCGAGTTCGCCCGTGTGCCCTGGCCGGATGTCCGCCTTGATGACGAGGGATACTCGCGCTCCGCCCTCACCTACGGCTTGGGATGCGCGCTTGATAACGTCCATGCACTCATCCCNNTGGACTCTCGTACGATTTTGACAGCTTTGGCTACCTGCTCCGTGACAGATTCCCCCGCGCCGAGCGGCGCTACCGAAAACGCAAACAATGCCATTGTGTTCTCCTTCGCTTTTCAACTAGTTTTCCGACCATCCAGCTCGTTCCAGCCTACCTGCGACTTGGTGAGGGGTTACGCAGCCTTAGCAACGTGAGCGCGTGCGTGTTCGATAGCGGCTGGCAGGGTTTCGAACA
>DFNY01000075.1:0-4411 GCA_002376595.1 Jonesiaceae bacterium UBA3555
AGGAGTTGTTCTGAGATGTCGAAGTCATTTGCGACCTCCATCCTGCTGGTCGTCGTCGGCGTTCGGTTGAGGTGCCGGCACTGGCCAGTCTTCTTGCGCAGAGAGGCGTTCAGCTTCTGCTCGATAGTTGCTGTAGAGAGCGCGTCGGGTTACTGGCGCAGCAACGCTCGGCTGTTTCGTTTGTTCCGAAACAGTCCTGTCGTTTTCTTGGGTGGCTAGGCCACCGGTGTTCTTGGTTGCTGGGCTGGTGGACGTTGGCGCGCTTGGATCCGCTTCCGTGCGCTTGGATTCCTTGCGGTCATTGTCGCTGTCAGCGGCGTCAAAGGACCCAGCTGCATCAAAGGATCCTGCAGATTCGGCTGCGCTTTGCGGCGTCTTGCTCCACCATGAGGCAGGCTCGCGCACGGACTTCGCAGAACCCTGCTTACCGGGTTGCGTTGGCGCCGAAGTTGATTTGTCCTCGTGGCTTTCTGCGCTGACGGAAGGTGTAGTTGCTTCACTTGGTGCGGCCTTAGTTCCGCGGTTTTCCTTTGAGAGTGTTTCAAAGGCGGATTCCCGGACGCTGGCGTCTGTGTCACCGGTTGTGGAGCGCACTCCCCAGGCTGCGCGCCAGTTAGAGCCACTGGTGCGCGACGTGCTTGGCTGCGCTGCTTGTGTGGCCGGCTCTGATTGCGTTGCCGACTGAGATGGAGTTGAAGGCGTGGTACCGGCTGACTGGGCGGTAGGGGCGGTGTCTTGTGAGCCTTGAGGACTGAACAGAGTTGATTCGTTCGACTTTGCCACGGTTGGGATCGCTGTGTGACCCGATTGTGCGGCTTCTTTCGCTTCGCGCATCTCTCGTAGTTGACGGCGCGTAAGGCCCAGCTGCATAAGGGCTGCAGTATCGAGATTTGGTTCTTCTAGCGCCTTGCGCACTGCATTAGGCGAAGGCGTAGTGGAGTTGTGGCGCTCGCTTGCGCTGNNCGATCCCCCTACCCGCTGTGCTGGTATTGGGTTCACTGCAATGCCACTTGGCAAAGGAGTCTCAGAAGTCAGTGGCGAGAACCTAAACGCATCAGACGCATTGTGCACGCTGTGCGTGTCTGCCTCTTCTGGTTCGGTCACACGTTCGCGTTTGAGCGAGGCCAACTTGGAAGGCTTCTTGGTGCGTGGTTTAGGGGTGTCAGCGTTGCCCACTGACGAGAATGCTTGGTTCTCTTCGGTGCCCACAGGTCCAAATGGCGTCTCCACCAGATCGGCTGCAGCGGCAGAAACCGTTGCTTTCGATTTGGCTGGAGCGAGGAAGTAGGCTGCAATTCCGGCAAGCAACAACACACCACCGGCAATAAGTGCTGGCACTAATAGTGGCGTGGTGACGTCGCGTTCCCAAGTGGCTGTCAGGGTAGGTGCTTGCGTCCCGCTGGAAATCGCGAGCAAAGACATACCCGATTCCAAGCCCTTGAGGTCGAGGTCTACACGGCCTTTGGCGGTGTAGTACTGGGTCCACATGTCTGATTCGGCAGATTCTTCGGCCGTGGTGGCGTCAGTGGAATCCTCGGTCGCTGGTTCGCTAGTCGAAGGGCTTGCCGACGATGTGTCTGGATCCGTGGTGGACGTGTCCGTGCCGCTGCCGGTGGCTTGGGTGGGCGCAACAGTATCTACGGTCAGCGATTCCCAATCTGCGGCTCCAGTGACAGCGTAGGAAGGGTTGTCCCCAATCCAACCTACGATGTCGACAGTCCGCCCGATGATGACGGTGACTTCCTGATCATNNCTGGGGTCGACAAGGAGACCTTGGACTCTGGTTTGAACAGTGTGGCTGACGCTAGACCGGCCAGCAAAACCAGCACTCCGAGCCCAACAAGAATTAGTGAAAGTAGCTTTTTACGCACCCTTTGCCCCTTCGAATGACCACTCAAGCGTATATGGGAATCGTGAGACATTGCGAAGGATGCGACCTTTTACACATGCCCACCGTGTGCTCTTCACGATTTATACCCGCACCAAAACCAGATAGGCTATATGGTGAAGTGCGTATTTTGGATTCTAAGTAGGTTCACAGCAATTGTGTGCGAACCGCGGCAACGAATTCGCTGGTCATGCGGAACTCACCCNNTCCAACTTTCCCAGTTGTGATGCGCGGCTACGATCGCCAACAGGTAGATGGTCGTATTCGTGCACTCGAAGAATCTGTCTCGCAGGCTCGTGACACTCTCTCCTCTGTGACCACAGAACGCGACACTCTCGTTGAGGCAATCGATGCCCTCAAGAGGCAGCTCGATGAAACTGAGCGGCCTTCGTACTCTGGTCTTGGTTCCCGAATCGAACAGTTGATGCGCTCTGCAGAGGAGCAGTCCAGCGATGTGGTTGCAGCCGCAGAGGCCTACTCCGCTGACGTCACACGACGTGCTGAACTGGCTGCCTCGCAACTACGCGCCCGTGCTGAGTCAGAAACCGCCGAACTACTGACGACCGCTCGTCGAGAAGCAGAAGAAACACGTACCGCAGCAGCGAATGCTGCGGAAACCACAATGGTTTCCGCAGAGCGCCGTGCAGAAGAACTAGTGGGCTCTGCGGAGCGCGAGGCTGCACGCATTTCAACGGCCATCACCACCGAAGAAACCGAACGCCGTACCACGCTCGAACGCGAACTCGGAACCCTACGGGCTACCACCGAACGCGAAATCACCCAACTGCGCGTAGACGCCGCAAACGAAGTTGAAGCCCTTCGAAACGCAGCAGTTGAAGAAACCACGAAACTGCGTGAAGAAACCGAAATCTATGTCACCGANNAGTGCAGAGGCAGACACCACCGCACTGCGTCACCGGACCGACTCGGAAACCGCATCGCTGCGATCCGAGGTAGAGACCTTCGCCGCAGACCTGCGCAGTCGCACAGAACGGCAAACCACTGAGCTCCGACAAACTACCGAACAGGACGCTGCGAATCTGCGTGCTTCGGTGGCTAAGGAAGTTGACGAGCGCCGTACCGCTCTGGAACGCGAACTAGCTCAACTGCGCACCACCACGGAAAACGAAATCCACGAGCTCCGGGCAGCTGCATCACTCGAGATGGATAACCTCCGTAGGGCACTTGATCAGGAACTGGCTGAACTCAAGACCAACACCGAACCCGAGACCAGCACTCTAGCTGAATCAGCACAACTCGAAGCATCGCACCTACGTGAAAGTGCAGACCGCGAAACCCGCGAACAACGTGAACTTGCTGAGCGCGAGACTCGCGAACAGCGAGAGCTTACCGCCCGTGAACTTGCCGAGCAACGTGAAGCCCACCGAATCGAGATCGAAGGTTTGCTTGCTGACGCAAAGCGTCAGGCAAATGAACTCGTGAACAGTGCGCGTACAGAATCCGCTGCCATGCTCGACGACGCCCGCAAGGCTCTTGCGCAGGCCGAGTTGGACATTGCACAACGCCACGAACAAGCTCAGTTGGCAGATACCGAACTGCATGGACGTACCAAGTCCGAAACCGACAAACTGATTTCCGATGCGGAATCGCACGCAGCAGAAGCAGAACAGCGTGCTGCCGACGCACTGGCAAAGTTCGAACAGATCCGCAAGGACTCAGACGCCTACGCAAAGGAAACCACTGAGAACGCCCGCCAGTTGGCTGAGCAGTTGATCAGTGAGGCACGCGAAAACGCCGAAGCACTCACCACTTCAGCTCAAAACAGCGCAGACCGCTTGGTATCTGTAGCACAGCGCAAGGTGGACGATTTGGACTCCCAGCGTGAATCCATCTCAACGTACCTCGACGAACTTCGCTCAATCCTCGCTGCCGAAGCGATCCCAAATGCGGCAACCCTAGAGAAGGTGGCCGTAGCCGAGGAGAACTTTGCCGCAGCAAAGGCCGCACAAGACTCAGGAGAAGTTGATGGTGAACTGGTCGCAGCATTCGCGTCCACGCAAGATGAGCAGTTCACAGTTGTAGATGATGCAGCTGACGTTGTCGATGCTGGCGAAGTTGCTGCAAATGCTGAGATGACCGAGGACACTGACGGAACCGACGAGTTTGAACAGTTCATGCCAAATGGCGCCGCCCTAGTATCAGATATCGCTGTNNGTAGCGTCAGCACACAGTGCTCGGTCAGCAGACTCTGCTGCCTCTGGGGAATCCTTGGACTCTCCACGCTCAGGCGAAAGCGCTCAGTCTGGATCAAGTGCACAGTCCACTGACTCGACCGATTCTGCATCATCTGCAATCTCTGCGCCTTCCGCAGGAACTCCTCAGTCCGCAATGTCAGCGCACAGCGCTGATGAAGCTGTTGTGTCGACCGACACAGACTCGCTGGCGGATACGGTCCAAGAATCCTTGGAATCCGAAGAGCGCCAACTCACTCTCGATGAAATCGAAGCTGCCGAAGACGCAGCACTCGAAGAGGAAATCATCGAAGAAGAATCAGATTCACGC
>DFNY01000075.1:4465-4847 GCA_002376595.1 Jonesiaceae bacterium UBA3555
CTACTCCGGCCCCTGCACGCAAGTCAGGATCGGCAAAGCCCGCACCGCTATCCGCGGCACAGGGCTTCACCCTTCCAAACATCGAAGGCTTGGATCAGGACAACTAGGAACGGGCACGTGCTCGCACCTGCGCAAAAGGAAACTCATGACTGTGAAGGAACCACCACAAGACACCTCAAAAAGTGTGAACGAGGTTGTGCCTTCGTGGCGTGAGCAAAAGACCATCAATGCCCGTCACCAAGCCGAGGAATTGGCCCGCAGGCAAAGGAAAGAATCCGAAGCAGCCCACGAACTGCTAGTTGATTTCGTTGCCCAAGCCAAAGACCGCGGACTAGAGCCGGTGCAGTTGTGGGCCCGAAGCTACAACGGCTCGTCCAGGTGA
>DFNY01000075.1:5031-5263 GCA_002376595.1 Jonesiaceae bacterium UBA3555
CCTTTCTTGTGGCCTGGTTCAGCTACGCCAGTTCTGTCAAGAAAGAATCAAGTGCTTGTGCAACCGCGCGGGGTTGCTCAAATGGCGCCATGTGCCCTGCTTCTTGCACTTGTACAAGCTGTGCGTTGTTCATGGAACCCGCCAATGAAGACATTCCCTCGGCCGGCGTGATGGAGTCATCAATACCGACCACCACAAGCGCAGGCAGATCACTCTGGGTCAACACCTCAGT
>DFNY01000169.1:0-230 GCA_002376595.1 Jonesiaceae bacterium UBA3555
CTCTGGAACGCATTGGTGACGCTACGCCAACAACAGTGGTGCTTGTTGGCGCAACGGCAGAGGCGTTGTTCGGCGCTCACCAGGATCGGCTACTCGGACAAACTAGTGGCAAGCACGTGGAGCTAGTAGTTGTAGACGCTGCCGAGGATGTGACGAAACTAGTGCGCACCGCATACGCAGCGAACGAGGGAACTCCGCATGTTTTCCTGCATGGTGAAGCCTCAATGGTT
>DFNY01000169.1:394-3167 GCA_002376595.1 Jonesiaceae bacterium UBA3555
AAAGGGGTGGGTGCGAACCAAACGGTTCGCTCCCACCCCTTTACTGTGTTCTAGCGGTTCAACTGCTACAGTCCGAGAGCGGACTTCATGTCAGTTCGTACTTCTTCCATGCGGGATCGTGCATTGGTTCGTGCGACTGTTAGGTCATCAAAGGAAGCGTCCGATGCAACGCTTTCAATGACCTCCATGTAGCACTTGACCTTTGGTTCGGTACCGGACGGGCGCACAATGACGCGGGTTCCGTCTTCGGCGAGCAAACGCAAGCCATNNCCATCGGTCGGTGGAAGGCCGTCGATGCCCTGCGAAAGGTCATGCACACTCACAACTGGCGAACCAGCAAGACTGCTCGGTGGAGTAGCACGCAACTTCGCCATGGTTGCTGGGATCTTAGAAAGATCTGAGAAACCGGCGGAGAGCTGGTCGGTCAGGTAGAGGCCGTGCNCACAAGCGAGATCATCGAGATAATCGATGATGGTGCGTCCCTCTGACTTGAGTTGCGCAGCAAGCTCCGCCAGCATGAGAGCTGCCGAAATACCGTCTTTGTCGCGTACTAGTTGGGGAGCCACACAGTATCCCAGAGCCTCTTCGTATCCGAACAGGAGTTGTGGTGCCCTGCTGATCCACTTGAAACCGGTCAGTGTGCTTGCGTAATCGAGTTCGTACTTCTCAGCGATTTTTGCAAGGAGCCTGGACGAAACAATTGAATTTGCCAGTGTCCGTTTGCCATTAGGCTGGCCTGCTTCGGTGTAGGCCTGCGCCACATAGTTGCCAAGCAACGAGCCCACTTCATCTCCGCCGAGCATGCGCCATCCGAGTCTTGCTGGTGACTTTAGTGGTGCGTCCTGGTGGACGAACGCCCAACGAGGATCCTTGACTGCAGCAGCACAACGATCGGTGTCTGGGTCGTTTGCCAACACAATGTCGCTGTCGAATCGGACCGCGTACTCCAGCGATAGGTCAATTGCCCCAGGCTCTTCGGGGTTTGGGAACGAGACCGTTGGAAAATCTGGGTTTGGCTCGTACTGTTCGGCAACCGAAACAAGGTTCTCAAAGCCGGCATGCGCCAAGACCTTGTCAACTACGTCTCCGCCTACTCCATGAAGTGGGGTCAAGATGGCTTTGAGGTCACGTGGGCCATTGTTCTTCAAACCAACTACGGCATCCACGTACGATTTCACAGCGTCTAGGCCAAGGACCGTCCAGCCTGAGGCGGCCCTTGGGGTCTCCTTGACGGAGTGGACGAGTTTGATCTTCGCCGCGATCTTGGCGTCGTAAGGAGGCACAATCTGCGCCCCTTCGCCATCGCCCTGCACGATTCTGCCGCCCAGATATACCTTGTACCCGTTGTCTTGAGGAGGGTTATGTGAAGCAGTGACCACGATTCCCGCATCTGCGTGCAAACGGCGCATTGTGTACGCCAACACTGGTGTGGGGAGTGGGTTTGGTAGCAGCACAACCTCACAGCCGGCTGCAGTGAGAACTGCAGCGGAGTCTTTAGCAAAAGCCTCACTGAAATGCCGCGCGTCGTAGCCAATTGCGACCTTCGGGGTTTGACCCTCGAGCGACTCGTTGAGGAATGCTCCAAGTCCGGCAGCTGCCTTAATAACAACTGACCGGTTCATCCGATTCGGACCAGCTTCGATCGCTCCACGCAGACCGGCGGTGCCGAATTGCAATGTGCCAGAGAACCTATCTTTGAGGTTCCCAAGCGCAGCGGATGAGCGTCCCTTGGATTCGGACGACATGTCCGGGTTCTCAATGACCGCGAGTAGTTTGCGCAACTCATCTTGTGTGACCCGCTCTGGATCGTCCGCGATCCAATCGCGCGCCTGCTGCAGGAGGAGTTGTTCGTCTTCGGTTAATTCGATGCTCATGGATTCACATTTTCTGCGCGATGCTTGCAAGCAATGCGCTAATGCGTGGGCCGGCCGCTTGGCCTGCCTCGATGACTTCTTGGTGTGAGAGTGGAATTGGGCTAATACCGGCAGCCAAGTTGGTCACGAGCGAGATGCCCAGTACCTCTAGGCCAACCTGTCGAGCCGCGATGGCTTCCAGAGTGGTGGACATTCCTACTAGGTCNNGCGCCCATGACGCCGGCCATCTTTACCTCGGCTGGAGTCTCATAGTGAGGTCCGCGGAATTGTGCATACACGCCTTCGTCCAGTGACGAATCAATCTGCTTGGCAATCTCCCTCAGGCGTGGGGAGTAGAGATCGGTGAGATCAACAAAGTTGGCTCCCTCAATTGGGGACGTTGCCGTGAGATTGAGGTGATCTGAGATGAGGACAGGCGTGCCTGGGTTCCAGGCAAGGTTGAGACCGCCGCAGCCGTTGGTGAGAATCACTGATTCGCACCCGGCAGCAGCTGCGGTCCGAATCCCGTGGACTACCTTGCGTACTCCCTTGCCCTCGTACAGGTGGGTGCGTGAACCGAGCACTAGTGCGTGCTTCCCGGAGTCCTTGATCTTGATGGAACGCAACGTACCAACGTGCCCATGTACTGCGGGTGCAGAGAATCCAGGAATGTCATGGCTTGGGATTTCAGCGACTGTTTCGCCAAGGATGTCGGCGGCTCCGCCCCATCCAGATCCAAGCACTAGTGCAATGTCGTGTTTCTCAATACCAGTGGTTGCTGCAATATATGCAGCAGCTTCTTTGGCGATCTCAAAAGGATCGACATTTGACAGTGTGTTATCTGGCGTGACGGAGGTATTAGTCATACTTCGAGGTTACCGTGATTAAGCGCTTAATGCGAGATTCAAATGCAGAGTTAA
>DFNY01000169.1:3256-4646 GCA_002376595.1 Jonesiaceae bacterium UBA3555
GGCGGATATGAAGCTGCTCTCGTTGCAGCACGGCTCGGTGCCGCAGTAACCATCATTGAACAAAAAGGCTTTGGAGGAAGTACCGTCCTCACCGACGTGGTACCGTCCAAGACCCTCATTGCCACAGCGGAGTGGATGACAATGGGTGGGGCAGCTGCTGAACTAGGAATCCGGATCAACGACGCAACCGGAGCAGACACGCACACAATTACCGCGGATCTCAAGGCAATTAATGACCGCATCAGGGCACTCGCCCACACTCAATCCACGGACATTGCGTTTCGCTTGCGATCTGCAGGAATCCGGACAATCAATGGGCGCGGCAAATTGCTTAGTGATCGTCAAGTGATGGNNAGACGAAATTCTGGATGCTGACTCAATTCTCGTAGCAGTTGGTGCCACTCCTAGAATGTTGCCTGAGGCCACTCCTGACGGTGTTCGTGTTCTGTCTTGGACCCAGCTGTACAACTTGGAAACGCTCCCTGAACATCTCATCGTGGTGGGTTCGGGTGTTACAGGCGCCGAATTCGCCGGGGCTTATCACGCACTTGGCGCCCAAGTTACCCTCGTGTCGTCGCGTGATCGAGTCCTTCCTGGGGAAGACGCAGACGCAGCTAATCTCATTGAGGAAGTATTTCGGTCCCGGGGTATGACAGTCATGAGTCGCTCGAGGGCTCTTGGTGCAAAGGTTGTGGGCGAGGGGTCAGATGAGCACGTAGAAGTCACGCTTCAAGACGGTCGCATTGTGAGTGGCAGTCATGTTCTGATGGCAGTGGGTTCCATTCCAAACACGACCGATATCGGCCTAGAAGATATCGGCGTTGCTAAGACCGATTCTGGCCACGTTGTCACCGATAAGGTCTCTAGGACCTCTGTGCGTGGAGTGTACGCCGCAGGGGACTGTGCGGGCGTGTTTCCGCTTGCCTCGGTCGCTGGTATGCAGGGCCTAATCGCGATGTCGCACGCCTTGGGCGACACAGTAAACCCGATAAAGCTGCGTACAGTCGCTGCCAACATCTTCACCACACCCGAAATCGCAACCGTCGGCTATGCGCAAAAAGAACTCGCAGATCTTGACATGAAGTACACGGTCACGATGATTCACCTGCGCGGCAAGGCGCGAGCCAAAATGATGGGAATGCGCGAAGGGTTCGTCAAACTGTTCTCGCGAACGGAGTCAGGAACTGTTGTTGGCGGGGTCATTGTTGCCCCACGTGCATCCGAACTGATTTACCCAATTACGCTTGCGGTGCAGCACAGGTTGACAGTGGATGACGTTGCAGCAGCATTCACCGTCTATCCATCGTTGACGGGATCTATCGCAGAGGCAGCTCTCATGGGCCACACGCGCGCAGTCTGAATGCTCCAACACTTGGGATTCTCCAACACA
>DFNY01000014.1:0-4241 GCA_002376595.1 Jonesiaceae bacterium UBA3555
TGAGAATTCGGAAGAGTTCGAGAACAAGCTGGTTGGCGGCGCGGTCCGAACCGACCTCATTTTGTCCACTGAAATCATGTTGATAGCGCTGTCGAATGTGGGGCACCACCCGTTCTGGGAGCAGGTTGGGATCCTCGCGATCATCGCGTTGGTGATGACCGCAGGCGTTTACGGTGTGGTTGCTCTGCTGGTCAAGATGGATGACATCGGATTGCGCATGTCCAAGTCGAATCGCAAACTCACTCCAATCATTGGGCGCGGGCTAGTCAAAGCAATGCCGCACGTCTTCACAGTGCTCTCCGTTGTTGGAACAATTGCGATGCTCTGGGTTGGTGGACACATCTTTGCCAAATCGTTGTCAGATTTGGGCTTCACTCCGCTGTACGACGTCGCTCACGATATTGCGCATTGGGCCGAAGGGTTCGCCGGTTCGGTGGGAGCGTGGATCGGCGACACTGCATATTCGGCAGTCGTTGGCTTGGTCTTAGGCCTGGTCATTGTTGGGGTTGTGTATGTAGTTGGACGTATCCGACACCCGNNCGGTGGGATCCTGACCGCTAGTTCCGTCGACGGATGGTTTCCCGCCCGGAAATCTTGCTTGACGCCTGCTATCACCGTTTTGCGGTGATAGCAGGCGTCTTTTTGTTTCCTCAAAGATTAGCCTTCTTGCCCTCAAATCGGTCCGCGGGGCAAACCCGCTGGTAAAACATGGGTAAAGAAAAGCGCCAGCAAAGGTAACGAATTGGTTTCAAATCACAATTCCTGTGGCGGGCTTCCTGCCAGTGGCACATGATGGTTCCAATCCGAAATGAGATGTGATCCACGCCTCATTGGGCTCCGAGCAGTAAGAGGAACTCATGAACACTTCGCCAGAGCAGCCAGAAACTCCACCCACCGAACAACACGAACGACGCGAAGTCTTGGTAAAAATGCGTGGGGTAAACAAGCACTTTGGCGCACTGCATGTACTCAAAGACATCAACCTAGTANNGCGTTATGTAGAACCATCAATCGCCTCGAACCCATTGACTCTGGTGAAATCACACTCGACGGCGAGAAACTGCCTGAGGAAGGCAAAGCGCTCGCAAGGCTACGAGCAGATGTTGGCATCGTGTTCCAATCCTTCAACCTGTTCGCCCACAAAACCATCTTGGACAACGTCACACTAGGACTCATCAAAGTTCGAAAGATGAAACCAGCGGAAGCAAAGGAACTAGCAACCAACCTTCTCAATCGAGTGGGAGTGGGAAACCAAGCGTCCAAGATTCCAGCACAACTCTCGGGCGGACAACAACAGCGAGTCGCAATCGCTCGAGCTTTGGCAATGAAGCCCAAAATCATTCTGTTTGATGAACCGACTTCCGCCCTCGACCCAGAGATGGTAAACGAAGTCCTAGATGTCATGGTCTCGCTTCCTAAAGAGGGAATGACCATGGTTGTAGTAACCCACGAGATGGGATTTGCCCGCAAAGCCGCAGACAGAGTCGTCTTCATGGCCGACGGGCAAATAGTAGAAGAATCCTCACCAGAAGAGTTCTTCGACAACCCACAAAGTGCCCGAGCTCGCGACTTACTAGGAAAAATCCTCTCGCACTGAAGCCAACATCAGGTTGGAGCAATATCACGCCACGCGAACACCACAACCAGTTGCTGAGGAGCAACCCACCGCAGGACCAAACCACCGAAAGACTAAAAACTCGAAAAGACCAATCCACTCGCCAATCAGATTCACAGCACCACAAGGAGAGCACAATGCGCACAACCCGAAAAACTGTGATTGCAACGGCAGCAATCGGAGCACTACTACTAGCAGGATGTTCCGGCGGAGACGATGACAAAGACTCATCGGGAGACAAGATCACCATCGGAATCAAGTTTGACCAACCAGGCCTTGGCTNNTGACGTTGCCCGCTATGTAGCCAAGAAACTCGGCTACGAAGAAGGGCAAATCGAATTCGTGGAAGCTATCTCTGCAAACCGCGAAAAGATGCTCGAAACCAAACAAGTGGACATGATTTTCGCAACCTACTCCATTACCGAGAAGCGTGACGCGGTAGTGGACTTTGCCGGCCCATACTTTGTGGCCGGACAAGACCTCCTCATTCGCGCGGACGACTCCAGCATCACCGGACCTGACACGCTGGCAGGTAAGAACCTGTGTTCGGTGTCTGGATCAACTTCCGCTCAACGTGTGAAGGATGAGTTCGACTCCGGGGAGGGCATCAACCTAGTAGAGCAACCTGGCTACTCAGAGTGCATCTCGCTGCTCTTGGGCGGTCAAGTCGACGCTGCCACCACTGACGACATCATCTTGGCGGGACTCGCAGCAGAAGAGGGCTCCGGTTCGCTCAAAGTTGTAGGAAACCCATTCTCTGAAGAGAACTACGGCGTAGGCATCCCAGAAGGTTCGGACCAGTGCAAGGCTATCAACGAGGCAATCCAAGCCATGATCGATGACGGCTCGTGGCAGAAGGCAATCGACGAGAACACCGCAGGCACTAACTACAAGCCGAACGCTTCGCTCAACCCACCAAAGCTCAACGACTGCAAGGCGTAGTCGCTGATCGACGTTTACCTGACGACGGGCCGGACTTGGTGCACCGCTTCCAGCCGGCCCGTCTCATGCTCATTTGTTCACTGCCCGCCACAGCACAGAAAGGGCTTGCTCAATTATGGGAGATTTCTTCCAAGTCCTAGCCGAGTACAACATCTTGGGCGCCTATTGGGTAAACATCAAACTTGCATTCTTTGCAGCGATATTTGCATTGATTCTCGGGATGGTACTCGCGCTCATGCGGATCTCACCCATTCCTTCGCTTCAAGCAATTGGAACTGGCTACGTCAACTTAGTGCGTAACACTCCTCTGACAGTCATAGTGGTGTTCGCGATTCTTGTTCTGTGGCCGATACTGGGGGTTTCCTTCAGCAGAAATTTCCCCACAAACTTCTTTTGGCTCGCAGTGCTTAGTTTGTCGGTCTATCACGCCTCATTCTTCTGCGAAGCAATACGATCAGGAGTGAACACGGTCCCTGTCGGCCAAGCAGAAGCGGCCAGAGCGATTGGACTCGGCTTCTTTCCGGCTGCCCGCTACGTCATACTTCCGCAAGCATTCAGGGGTGCCATCGCTCCGCTTGGCAATACGGTCATTGCATTGATCAAGAACACTACGGTGGCAGCAGCTGCGTCCGTAGCTGAAGTATCGATTTTGATGCGAGAAATGATTGAGAACAACGGAAACTATGTTGTACCTATCTTCCTGACCATCGCGGTTGGGTTCGTCATCATCGTTATTCCCGTTGGCATGCTCACAACCTATCTGTCCAAGAAACTGGCGGTGACCCGATGAGAACTCAGACTGTTCTGTTCGATGCTCCTGGCCAAAAGACCCGCCGCATCATCACGGTAATCAACATAGTTGGCTTCCTCCTCATTGCTGGGTTCGTCGCATTCGCTGCTCTCAAACTCAACCAAGCTGGACAGTTCCGAGCAGAACTATGGAAGCCACTGGTGGATTCCAGCGCATGGACGAATTTCTTGCTTCCTGGTCTTCGCGGAACGCTCGTGGCAGCTGCAATCTCAATTGTTCTAGCTACCGTAATTGGAACGCTGTTCGGAGTGGGGCGGTTGTCAAAGTTCCCCGCAGTGCGTTGGGCGTGCGGACTGATAGTGGAGTTCTTCAGAGCGGTTCCGGTACTCATCATGATGGTTGCCGGCTGGGTTATCTTTGCGCAGACCGACTTCATCCCTCGAGAACAAGCGCCGTTAGTTGCAGTAGTAGTAGCGCTAACCCTATACAACGGAGCAATCATTGCCGAACTCGTTCGTTCGGGGGTGCACGGCCTACCTCGTGGCCAGCGTGAAGCCAGCATGTCAATCGGAATGACCCGTGGGCAATCGTTGCGCAACGTTGAACTGCCTCAAGCATTGTTGGCCATGCTGCCTTCGCTGNNTGCACTTGGTCAAATAGTGACATACCCGGAACTGCTGCGTCAGGCCCGACTTTTGGGAACTCGCTCACCCATGCCAATTCTCCAAACGATGCTGCTAGCAGCTTTAATGTTTATTGCTTTGAACTATCTGCTCTCGAAGTTCGCAGAAATTGCAGCTCGTCGCGTATCAGCTCGCACCTCCGCACACACCACAGTTCCCGGCGCCCCTGACCAAGCAGTTGAGGTTGGAATCGCACACGTGAAACTGGACCCACCCAGTGACACTCCGCATCGTCCCGTGCAGAACCCGC
>DFNY01000014.1:4353-5360 GCA_002376595.1 Jonesiaceae bacterium UBA3555
GCCACCAACAAAGTTGGTTCAATCATGGGTACGAGCGTCTCAGCGACTACCTACTATCGGCGAGTACACCCAGACCTGAAGACAGCCGCACCAATGGCAATCATGGCGTTGCTTGCCGCCATCGGCGGTGCGCGTGCTGCAGTTTTGCTACCCGCTTCAGCACTGAAACCAATTGTGGTTGTGGTGCTTCTCGGAGTTGGGATCTACACCTTTATTAGGCCCACTCTTGGTGAGCAAACCAACCTCAAATGGGAAGGGCACCGGCACATTGGATTGGCCATGCTCTGGGGAACCATCATTGGCTTCTACGACGGCATCCTCGGACCAGGCACCGGGTCCTTTTTGGGGATTACTCTGGTTGCTGGATTGGGGTCCTCATTCTTGCCTGCAACTGCAATCACCAAAATCGTCAACTTCGCCACCAACCTTGGCGCGCTCATACTTTTCATTCCCTCAGGCGCGGTGATTTGGGGGCTCGGAATCCTGATTGGGCTGATGAATGTGTGCGGTGCATACGTGGGAGCAAGAATGGCCGTCAAGCGTGGCTCAAAGTTTGTCCGCATCNNAGTTCGCCTTGTGTGGGACATATTCGCCTCTTGAATGCCAAACCCCCAAGGGATTGTGAAGCGCTAGCCGTCGATAGTTGAGTTAGCACCTAGGAAGTAGCAATGCCCGACTCTTGTAGGAGGCAGCCAGATCATCCTAATACCTACGACTTAAACGTTTTGCACCCTAAAGGTCCAGGGCTTCTTCAAGACTCTTCGTTGGCCGGATGTGAAGCGATGCGGTGAGAATCTAGGGTTGAAGTGCTTGAACTGGAATATCCCAAGACTATGGCTGCGAACCTTACTTAAGGCATAGAGGCGGGATAGGCAGAGGCGCTGAACTTTAGGGGGTTTTTTTACAATTTGGCGTTGGGAATGGACCAGGCAACTGCACCACGTCAAATGCCGGTTGCGCGGTCTCTGCCTATCTAGACAGGTGGGTGAGTTGTTGGGTGGTGGGGC
>DFNY01000014.1:5470-9308 GCA_002376595.1 Jonesiaceae bacterium UBA3555
CAGTTACCGTCACGAGAGGAGCCGAAAAATGAATACACTACAGTCGGCTCTTGTCATGACTAACGTGATGGTACGCGGGCCACGAGGAACTCAACTGGATGACTTCTCCATGACTGTGGAACGTGGTACGTTTCATGGACTCCTCGGCTCAGCTGGCAGTGGAAAGAGTGCAGTGGCGGCTCTAGCGATGGGGCTCAAAGCACCCAACGCGGGAATAGTGTCCGTCCTAGGCGAGAATCCAATGCCACGTGATGCTAGCCTCTTGAAACGCATAGGGTTTGCCGCGCAAGTACCAAGTTTCTTTCCACGCACCACAGTGCGGGAGCACCTGCGAACCGTCGCGGGCGTCTATGGTGCCACGGACCGCAAAGTAACGGTTCTCATTGAAGCGCTGCTCCTGGATGAGNNGGGTTGACAGCAGGGTTGAGCGATTGGCGCCAGGCGAGCGTCAAAGGCTAGCCATCGCTTCGGCCGTGGTACACCAGCCGGAATTGTTGATTCTCGACGAGCCCTCAGGTGAGTTGGATGTTGCGGCACGTCTGAATCTAGTGTCGATTCTGAGGTCCTCAAACGTCGCTGGAACCTCAACGCTGTACATCACTAGGCACCTAGATGAGCTAGAGAAGCTCTGTGATTCCGTGACCGTGATCAGTAAAGGCACGGATATCGCTCAGTACAGCGCGAAGAGTGGCCAGACCGCTGGTTCTAGGGATTCATTTCACACAGGAACACCTGAAAACGTTGATAGTCACGGGTCTGCACGCCGCGGATTTGGGGTAGCCAACACGCACACCATGAGTGGAGCCGTGGGCAGATGAGCACAGTAATTCGGCCTCAAATTGGGCGGGCAGTGGAACTGTTGCGTCATGAAGCCTCGGAAGCACCACAAACTTTCCACTACTTACAGGGGAAAATGGAGCAGCGCTTGGACCAGGTAATATCCCGAATCCGTCCATTTGCGCTGCTGGTGAAGACGATCTATGTATCTCGACTACGAGATTCCATCAACCTCGCATACTTGATTGGCCTGCCAGTCCTGTTATTTTGGGTGTGCGTAGCTGCTTCGAAGTTACTGCCTCAAGCGGCTCTTACGCATGCAGACACATTCGTGGCTACTACCGCACTCTTTATTTCGGTGTGCGTGGCCGGCGTGGCGTTCGGAATGAGAAGTTCCGCTCACGCCCAAGCGGACGGTAGCGAGCGGATGCTCGGGTCAATGCCCTTTAGTAAGACTCTTGAGTGGGCGATTGATGGAGTTCTAGGCATACTTTTCAGCCTGACCAGCTCAGTAGTGCTGGCGATTGTGGCAACTGCTCCCATTTATGACCTCGGAATAGACGGGAATGTACCTGCCCTCATTTTGCCATTAACCATCGGGTATCTCTTTAACTACAACGTTGGGCGACTAGGGTCATTTTGCTTGCCTGGTCATCGTCAGATTATCCGAATTCTTAGCACCGCGACTCTCACGTTGTTTGCCGCTCTAGCAGTGCTTGAGGTAATGAGCGTAGCGAATCTCGCAGAATCAACCAGCGCTCACTTCGCCTTGACCATCTCGCCGGTGTCTTCCCTTTTTGGAGCAATCGGGGATTCGCTTCGGGCTGATACCCCTTGGGCAAACTTANNTGGGCCAAACCCATGAACGGAGCCAGTCGACGAATGACATTTCGTTCTCCTAATTGAAGTGGCGGTTCTTGACTCCTCAATACTCGCGAAAGCCAGTGGCTGCGTCGCCCGCCATTGGTCGCCCTTTTGCATGGCAATTTCTTGCACGACACGCGGAAGAATCTGGGGACTACTCCCTAAGTGGGATTGCACGCCAAAAGAACACCCGACCTGCGTAGGTGTAGGGCCCACGGTGCTAGACTCACGTCGTGATAGAGGTACCGGAAAGATGAGGACAATGGAGTCTGTTCAACACACTGGGAAGACTCACCACAAGACGCTTATTCAGCGGTACACGATCTGGGTTATCGCGCTAGCGCTCTTCTTCACGTTTGGGCTCCGATCGAACCTCAACTCATCTGCCTACTTCTTGGGAATGGCAGTCGCTGCTTTGTCGGTGCTCTATGCATACAAACCTAGGCTTTCCACCTTTGGGCTTGTGATTGCCTGCATCATTTACTGCTTTAGACCGAATGACATTTCGTTCGCGATCATTGGGTGCTTTGTTCCGCTAGTAATGGCAGTGAGCGCTCGCAGAATGCGCACTGCAACGGTCTATTCGGCCATTGTTGTGGTTGGTGCTGGCATCCAGTGGATTTTGTTTGAGGACTCCAACCCTGCCTTCACAGTTACCGTATTTGTGGTTTCATCGTGGCTACTGGGCATCGTGCTCCAGGGCTATAACGACCGAGTCAAAGTTGAAGAGGCCAAGGCCGCTCAAGCTGCCGCCGCCGCAAAACTCGAAGCTGCGGAGTTTGCCAAGGAAATAGCACGAGAGATGCATGACGCGGTCGCGCACTCGATGTCGAGCGTGGTTTTGCGTGCACGAATGGCAAAAACTCGTGAAGGGCTAACGCAATCTACTCAGGACGACCTCGAAAGCATCACTGATCTGTCCATCCAAGCGCTCGGGGAAATGCGTGCGTTGCTTAAGCTCTTGCGCGGAAGCGATGAGAACGAAGCGCGATACCGCAACTACATGATTATTGACCTGCGTGAGGAGTGTGCCCGCAACGCACAATTCCTAGAGTCACAGGACTTCCAAGTCAAACAGGTTATTGAAGGGGACTTCGAAGCAATTGACCCACTAGCAGTCTCAACGTTCGTGGCATGCATTCGTGAAGCTAGTGCCAACGTAATTAGGCATGGAGATGACAGCAAGCCAGTAATCTTGACGGTCAACGCTGACCAGGATTACTTATCACTTGCGGTCATTAACACTATTGACCATGAGAAGCATAAGATTTTTCCATCGTCAGGACTCGGGCTCGTGGGAATCCGAGAACGTGTTGAAGCGGTTGGAGGGAGTGTTAACTCCACCGAAGCGGGTGGGCNNCCAAACGTATTAGCGCGCAAGATCAGGGGGAGTTACAAGATGTCGACTGAAACGGTACGGGTTGGTCTCGTAGACGACGATGCGATGATCCGGAATATCTTGTCCAAGATTCTTGAGATGGAGGACGGCATCGAAATCGTTGGAACTGCGAGCGACGGTGACGAAGTCCTAGATCTCATTGCAAAGGACAAGCCGGACGTGCTCCTCATGGATGTGCAGATGGAGCGCGTCAACGGAATAGATGCGTGCCGAATGGTGAAATCCGCTTATCCTGAGCTTCCGGTTGTCATGCTCACCACCTTTGACCAAGCCGATTATCTGTCTGACGCGATAGAAGTGCAGGCTCAAGGATTCCTTACCAAGGATGCTGAACCTGCAGTTATCGCTGGCTCAATTCGGTCTGCTAAGGCTGGCCAACCAGTGTTTTCTCCTGGGCCTGCAAAGCGGATGATGGAACGCTTCAGTGGTACATCAAAGCCCAAACTCGCGTTGCAGGCAATGGACACGTTGGACCAACTCACCAAGCAAGAAGTGGTTGTACTGAAATTGCTCTCCGAAGCGATGTCCAACTCGGAAATTGCATTTGAACTGGCTATTGAAGAATCCACTGTTAAGTCTCACCTGTCATCGATTTTTCGAAAGATAGGCGTACGTGACCGCACCGAAGCGGTGGTATTCGTTTACCAAAACAACCTGTTCCCACTGGGCGACTAGGTGCCCTTGGCCGCACCTGGGCGCAACCAAGGGCCTAACTGTTGCACGGGCGTTGCTCTGCGGAATCAACGTTCGTTGGCTGCCCGCACAAACTTGAGGAGAGCATCGCGGACGATCTCTGCC
>DFNY01000222.1:0-531 GCA_002376595.1 Jonesiaceae bacterium UBA3555
CGATGAGATGTGGCGCCCAGCCTTTATAGGTTCAGTGTCTAGTTACTAGCAACAATCAGAGCAACGTTGTGTCCACCAAAACCAAACGAGTTGTTGATGGCTGCAATGTCACCAGTTGGCAGTTCGCGCGGTACATCGCGAACAGAATCCAAAGTCAACTCTGGATCCGGTTCAGATACGTTGATCGTTGGCGGGGCGGTGCGGTTATGCACAGCCAAGACCGTGAAGATCGTTTCCAATGCGCCAGCGCCGCCTAAAAGGTGACCAGTCATCGATTTTGTAGCCGAGAGCGCAACGTGGTCGGATTCGTCGGCAAGCACTCCACGAATGGAACGAGCCTCAATGAGGTCCCCAACCGTTGTAGAGGTCGCGTGAGCGTTCACGTGGACTACATCCGCAGTGGATATGCCAGCGTCCTCAAGCGCGTCATTCATGGCGCGAATCTGGCCGTCGCCAGATGGCTCAGGAGAGGTGATGTGGTAACCATCAGCACTCAATCCAACGCCGGAAATCTTGGCGTAAACGCGCGCC
>DFNY01000222.1:544-953 GCA_002376595.1 Jonesiaceae bacterium UBA3555
TCACAAACCCATCGCGGTTCACGTCATATGGACGTGACGCACCCTGAGGGTCGTCGTTACGCAACGAAAGCGTACGAGACGCCGCGAAAGCAGAAATTGGCATTGGGTGAATGGTTGCTTCGGTACCACCAGCAATCACAATGTCAGCCCGGCCAGAACGGATCATCTCAACGCCGTAGCCAATGGCCTCTGCGCCGGATGCACACGCTGAAACCAGAGCGTGAGCTCCAGCTTTTGCGCCGAACTCAAGCGAAACAAACCCGGTAGGGGAGTTTGGCATGAGCATAGGAACAGTCATAGGAAGTACGCGTCGAGCGCCCTTCTCACGAAGAGTGTCCCACGCATCTAACGTGGTCCAGATGCCACCAATGCCCGAGGACACCACAGTGCCCAAGCGATAACCGTCAAC
>DFNY01000222.1:986-6666 GCA_002376595.1 Jonesiaceae bacterium UBA3555
CGCCTCACGTGCCGCAATGATTGCGTACTGAGTTGACGGGTCCATGCGCTTAGTTTCCGGCCGCGACAACACCTCTTCGGGGGCCACAGCAATGGTGGCTGCAAAAGTAACAGGCATGCCGTACTTTTCGGCCCAGTCGTTCTCGAGGGTCTTTGCGCCGGACTTGCCGGCAAGCGCTGCTTCCCAAGTTGATGCCACGTCTCCGCCGAGCGGCGTGGTGGCGCCAAGTCCGGTGACGACGACTTCTGGAACGGAGGACATGTTCAACTCCTTGAAAAATGNNAAAAAAAAAAAAAAAAAGAAAAAAAAAAGGGGGGGGGGGGGGGGAAGGGAGGCCACCCCCGCAAAAATCATCAGGCCTGTGCGCCGACGATGAAGTTTACTGCGTCGCCAACGGTAACGAATTCCTTGGCGTTGTCGTCTGGGATGGTGACCTCAAACTTGTCCTCAGCGTGAGTCACGATGGTCATGATGGACAGTGAGTCGATGTCGAGGTCGTCAACGAACGACTTGTCTGCAGTTACGTTGTCTGCTGGAAGACCAGTCTCTTCTGCAACGATCTCTGCGAGGCCTGCGAGGACGTCTGCTTCGGTGTAAGCCATGATTGCTCCTTGATGTGTTTTCTTAACTGAAATGTTTGGTGTGGTTGACGTTACGGAAGAACAACAACCTGCGCCGCGTACACAAGCCCTGCCCCAAATCCGATTTGGAGGCAGAGATCGCCAGACTTGGCTTGGCCTTCTTCAAGCAATCGATCGATTGCGAGCGGAATCGACGCAGCAGAGGTGTTCCCCGTGTCTGCGATGTCTCGTCCTACAACGACCGATTCCGGAAGCTTAATTTGCTTGATCATCTGATCAATGATGCGCATGTTTGCTTGGTGAGGGACAAACACGTCAATGTCTTCGGGCGTGAGGCCCGCTGCTTCAACTGCCTCAAGCGCAAACGGGCCCATTTTGAAACCAGCCAACTTGAACACAGAAGGCCCATCTTGTCGAAGCGTAGGCCACCCCGCGTCAGGGTTGGAGCGAAGGTCGCTCCACGGGTGGGTCTGGTAGATAGCGTCTGCGCGAGACCCATCAGAACCCCAAATCGTCTTACCAATGCCGGGGAAGTCCGAAGGACCCACGATGACAGCGCCAGCGCCGTCACCCAAGAGGAACGAAATAGAACGGTCTGTTGGATCGATGAAGTCGCTCATCTTCTCGGCCCCGATGACCAAGACGTACTTGGCGGTTCCTGCACGAACCAGAGCGTCGGCCTGTGCGATGCCGTAGGTGTATCCCGCGCACGCTGCCGAGATATCAAAAGCTGCGGCAGGATTGGCTCCCACACGATCGGCAATGATTGCGGCGGCCGAAGGCGTCTGCGCAAAGTACGTAACTGTTGAAACCAAAACAGCGCCGATTTCCTGCGGATCAATGCCCGCTTTCGCGATGGCCTTAAGGGCAGCACGAGTGGCTAAATCAAGGACAGTTTCGTCAGCGTTCGCGCGGCGACGCGTGACAATACCGGTACGCTGCTGGATCCATTCATCTGAGGAGTCAATTGGCCCCGCAATGTCGTCGTTAGTGACTACATTTGCGCCGCGCTCCGCGCCGAAGGCGTAAATGCGGCTGAACTGTGAACCCGTACTTGGAATTAGTTGTGGCACGAAATGCTCTCTCTAGTGTGCGTGTTGTGCAACAAATGCACGCGCGGTGTCTAGGTCGTCTACGGACTTGATTGCCAAGAGCTCCACTCCTGGCAATGAGCGCTTAGCAATACCGGTAAGCACCCCGCCTGGAGCAAGTTCGATTATGCCGGTGACGCCCAAGGATGCCAAGGTTTCCTGGCATAGATCCCAGCGCACCGGACTCACGATTTGGCTAGTGAGCGCAGCCAATACTTCGGATCCTGTCCCAAACCCGTGGCTTCCACCCGTGAAGGCTTGGCCGTCACGGTTAGAAAGCAAACGAACTGAAGGGTCTGAACTTTCCCATGTTGTAGCCACTGCGTTGAACTGGTCGTGTGCACTGGCCATGTACGAGGTGTGGAACGCGCCAGCAACTTTGAGCGGCAGGACGCGAGCCTTTGCAGGTGGAGTTGCGGCGAATGCCTCTAGCCCTGAGAGAGAACCCGCGGCAACAACTTGGGCAGCGGAGTTTACGTTGGCTGGGGTGAGGCCGGCCGTTTCAATGGCCGCAAGGACCTCTGTTGGGTCACCTCCGACAACAGCAGCCATGCCCGTTGCTTCTGCGGCTGCTGCCTGTGCCATGAAGCGTGCGCGGTGCGAAACGAGCGCAACTGCAGAGGAATCTTCCAGAACACCTGCAACAGCGGCTGCCGCAAATTCACCAACGGAGTGTCCAGCAGTTACTGAAACTGTGAAGCCGGCTGAGTCTTGGTCAAAGATCGCGCGGTAGGCCAGCAACGATGAAGCAACAATCAATGGCTGCGCAACTGCAGTGTCCCGGATTGTGTCCGCGTCTGAGGTGGTTCCGTGCGCGACAAGGTCAATCTTGGCAACGTCACTGAATTCACCGAGCGTTTGCTCCACCCCTGGCACTTGGAGCCATGGGGTGAGCATTGAGGGGGTCTGTGAGCCCTGTCCCGGGCAAACTACTGCAAGCACGGTTTAACTCTGCCTGATGGTCAGGGTGCAAGTAACGTGTTGACGCGCACAAGTGTTCACCGCGCATTTGTAGGATTCATACAAGAGCGCCGGAATTTAGGGGATGTTCGGGGACTAATTTCTGCAGTGAAGCGAGGTTCAGGCGCCAACTGATTGTTGAATACGCCTAAAACCAGCTCCTTAGTACTCGTCCGGCAAACGTCCTGCCGCAAGTGCGGCGCCGACTTAGTACTCGTCCGGCAAACNNNNTCAACGTTTCCAGCAGGGCTCCACCGGCAGTGGAGAGGGGCTCGAATGCTTGGGTAATGAGGGAGGCGCGTGCTAAGGGGTCACCAATCAGCATGCGCTCTGGGAGGAGCTCATCTGCAGATACCGGACGAGGTGCGGTGGGCCAAGCCGCAACAGCTTCGACACCAGCAAGCGCGGCAGATGCTGAACGTGGGGCATCTTCGAGCCCCTGCACTATTGGCCCAAAAATGATGGGGCCGATGCCAAAGCGTGGCACCAGCGAATTGGCTGCCGCAATCAAGTCGCTGTCGCCACCCAGTACCAACACGATGCGGTTGCCTTGGATCCCCACAAGAACATCTTGAACCAAGCGTCTAGTGGCACGTCGGAGATCGGCCGCGCGGAGGTCGTCAAATCCTGGGGTAGTGGATCCGACTACCACCAACGTCTTGCCAATGCCANNGAGCGGAGACTCGAGAACGCAGTGACTTATCACGGTCACCACGCACAATCGTGTCCACCACAAGTGCTTCCAGGCGAGCATCCCACGCACCACGAACCTCAGCGGCTCGGGCGTAGACTTCAGCGGCTTCGAACGCAACCTCACGGGAGTACCTCAGAACTGCCTCGCGTAAAGAGCGTTCTTGTCCAGGTATAGCAAGACGGTCACTGTAGGTTTCTACAACTTCAACCACGCAACGCACGATTTGCAGAGTGTGCTGCAGCGAGATGGAGCGGGTGAGGTCAGGTGGCGCTGCCGAGAACATTTCGCCGGCGCTCGCTATGCCTAGTTCGGGGTGGGTGTACCAGTCAATGAAGGACGTGATACCGGATTGCGCTACCAAACCCACCCAGGTTCGGTCGTCTTTAGGCAGTGCGCGGTACCAAGGGAGGTCCTCGTCCAGTTTCTTAAGCGCAGCTGAGGTAAGTAGCCCAGCACCGTCTTTGACTCGCTGTTGGTGTTCCTCGAGTGGTGCAAGCGGAACTGGCGCGGAGCTGGAATCGTTCAAAGACATAGCACGAGCATAAGGCTAAATTGTCGATTTCCCACAAATCTCTAACCTGGCTGAATTTCATTAGGTGGGATTGCTTACCTAGATCTGCTGACGAAAACGTCAAGTATGAGTAAAGTCAAAGTATGGCCATGATGCCCAGAATTAGGAAACTCCTTGCGCGTGAGTCAACTTCGTCAACAGTTGGCATGAGAAGAATCTCAGAACACACGCGAAACCCGGACGCCATTCAGGAAGACGCCCTACGCGCAATGCTGAACGATGATCCGAACAACGAGCGAGCATTTGAAGCGTTGGTTCGCCTTGTCACAAAGCACCTAGCTAGAGGGAACGAAACGCTAGATCCGCTCATTCCAGAAAACACCGCAACCACACTGTCACAGGCTGACGAATGTGAGTACATGAGCACCTGGGCACTCGCGGAAGAACTGTCCGGACACCCACGCGCATGGTTCCCACTCACGGAACTCGCACGCCTCTCGCTNNCTGGCCGAAGACCCAGAAGAAGCGCTCAGACGACTCACCACAGCTGTCGCGCGCGACGAAAGCGGCAAGGCCCTGAGCAAGTCCCTTGAGATCCTACGAGGAAGCGGCTTGCACCAAGAAGCCTACGGACTCGGACTGGGGCACTGGGTTCCTTCCAAGCACGTACCAGAAGCGGGAGTTCAGTTAGTGCGAGCAGCACTGGATGCAGGACGCCATGAAGACGCAGACAAGCATCTCCAAGAACTCCTAGCGCACACCACCAACGACGACATCTCAGCGCTCGACTGCGAACTGATCGCTACCGTCAAGCGCACCCGGCTACAACAGTAAGCAGGCGGTCGCAGCCTCCAGTTTCATGCGCTGGAAGTTGCGGAATCGTCGGAAAGAAAAAGGTTGGGGCCGGACACTCAAAGTGTCCGGCCCCAACCTTTGTGCTTTTTTCGNNGACTATCAGGAGTCGCCACCAGCGGAACCGGAGGTTCCAGCGTTTACGTTGTGCAGATCGTACTTGTCGATAGCCTGCTTCTGCAGGTCAGCAGAAACCTCGCCACGGCGAGCCAGCTCTTGCAGAGTACGAACAACAACCGAAGGACCGTCGATCTTGAAGTAACGACGCGCAGCTGCACGAGTGTCAGAGAAGCCGAAGCCGTCTGCACCAAGAACCGCGTAGTCGCCTGGGATCCACTGACGTACCTGATCCTGAACCAAGTGGTCAAAGTCACGCGTAGCGATGAATGGACCCGAAGCGTCCTTCAGCTTTGCAGTCAGGTAAGCCTCACGTGCAGGCTCTTCTGGGTGCAAGAAGTTGTGCTGGTCGGCAGCCAAACCATCGCGGCGCAGTTCGTTCCATGAAGTCACAGAGTAAACCGATGCAGCAATGCCCCAGTCGTTGCGCAGGAGTTCCTGAGCTTCAAGAGCCCAAGGCACACCCACACCCGAAGCGAGGATGTTGGCACGTGGGCCTTCACCTTCANNACCGCGCAAGATGCCCTCAACGTCCACGTTCTCAGGCTCAACTGGCTGAATCATTGGCTCGTTGTACACGGTGAGGTAGTACATGACGTTCTGGTCGCGGCCATCTGAACCATTGCCGTACATACGCTCGATACCGTCGCGCACAATGTGGCGGATTTCGTAACCGTACGCAGGGTCGTACTGAACGATTGCGGTGTTGGTGCCAGCGATGAGTGGTGAGTGGCCGTCAGCGTGCTGCAGACCTTCACCAGTCAAGGTGGTACGACCAGCGGTTGCACCAATGATGAAACCACGGGTCAACTGGTCACCAGCAGCCCAGAACTGGTCACCGGTGCGCTGGAAACCGAACATCGAGTAGAAGATG
>DFNY01000091.1:0-1813 GCA_002376595.1 Jonesiaceae bacterium UBA3555
ACGCGGGCAGCCTCTGCGATTGAAGGGTCGTTCTTCCCCAGAGTCTGCGCATCGTGGATGTCACCCTTAATTGAGGTGAGTGCTGATTCCAATCGAGCCCCAGCATGCGCGAGGTCGTCTCCGGCCGTAGAGACGGAATCTAGAAGTTTCGTTGCTTGGTCTACAGCGGCGCTAGCTGCGCGCGAACTGACCACAGCACCGGCTCGATCTCCAGATTCGACTTGGCGCAGACCCTGAGCGATAGCTTCGCGCGCACCATCCAGCAGCGACTGAGCATGGTCCGGGTTGGCTGAAATCGAAGCAAGCGCAGATTGCGGATAAGTGATTTGCAGNNCGGTCTTGGAGGTTACGCAGCTCATCAAAGTGCTTTGAATGCGCCGAGAGTTCGTTGATTGCAGAGTCCGCTAAGGCAAGGATTTTGCCCATCATGTCTCGTGCTTGAAGTTCTGGTTCAGGCTGCGAATCGTCGAGTTGTTGGCGGATGGAGAACGCCTGCGTTGCATGCTTCTTGGCTTGTGACAGTGCCTGCTTGAACGGAGCGATTTCGGAGGGCCCAAATTGGGCCTCAGCGAATCCCAACTCCTGCTCAGCAGACTTAATGGTGTCGTCCATTGCAACGAGCGCCTGCGAGGAACGCTTGTTCAGTTCCTCAGTGGGTATCGAGCCTGGGGCTGGTTGGCCAGCAGGTCCACGTGTGAGCCCGCCGGAGGACTTCTTCTTTCGGCTCAAAGCCCACGCGGCAACTCCTACGCCACCGGCTCCAACAATCGCGATGGGCACGAGTGAACCACCCAAATCGGAATCGTCGTCAGAATTCGAGCTAGATGTGCCAGACCCTCCAAGTGAACTGGCTGCCGCGATGGCTGCGTCGCCCCAATTGTTGTTGCGCAGTTCGTCTTCAATGTCCCGCATCGCGGAACGCACGTCAGAATCGGAGATTTCTGAATCCTCAGCAACGGAAAGGTAGTAGCTTCGTGCTTCCGTGGCCACCGCAAGGAGAACATCGTTGTATCCCATGCCAGATCGCTCGGCAGTGAGGTTAGTCCACTCCTGAGGCGTATACGAACCAAAATCATCTACGTACGCAACGATGAGTTGATTGCCCGTTTCCTCGTAGAGCTCTTTTTGTGCCGCGCTGACAGCAGCCTTGTTTGTTACTACGTTTCCTNNAACGCACATGCAAGCGCAATCGAGGCAAGCACTGCGAAAACAACTCGAAGTGCTAGAGACGGTTCACGTAAATTAACTGTGCTATGGGCCACTCTTCGATCTTAACGATCTTGAAGCCATGCGCAACGGAAAAGCACGTCAGCGCCATCTATTCGTCCGATGGCGTAACCGGGAACTATCAGGCTTCGAACTTCAACCTTGCTACGAAGAGTGAAGATGCAGAAGCATCAACGTTGCTCAAGAATTCACATTTTCGGCATCAATAATGGAGTATGCGTAACCTTGTTCAGCCAAGAAACGCTGCCTGTGCGCTGCGAAGTCCTGATCCACCGTGTCCCGTGTGACCACAGTATAGAAATGCGCAGTGCGCCCATCCTGCTTGGGCCGCATCACACGTCCAAGGCGTTGAGCTTCNNCCCAAATGACCCGGACACCTGAATTGCAACAGAAGCCTCAGGCAAGTCAATGGAGAAGTTTGCAACCTTCGAAACCACGAGGGTGCTGATCTCTCCTGTACGGAATGCTTCGTACAGGCGCTGGCGTTCCTTCACAGGAGTCTGGCCGGTAATGACATCTGACTTCAGTGCCGCAGCAAGTTCGTCGAGTTGATCGAGGTATTGTCCAATGATGAGGGTGGGTTCAC
>DFNY01000091.1:1940-12094 GCA_002376595.1 Jonesiaceae bacterium UBA3555
GCCCAATAAGTGAAAACACCTCGTCTTCGCGTCCGTCTTCCCTCACAAGTGTTGCAGTCAGCCCCAAACGTCGGCGTGCTTGCAAATCGGCCGTCATCCGGAAAATAGGGGCCGGAAGCAGGTGGACCTCGTCGTAAATAATGAGACCCCAGTCGCGCGCATCAAGTAGTTCGAGGTGAGTGTAGGTGCCCTTACGTTTTGTGGTGAGTACCTGTTAGGTGGCAATGGTGACGGGACGAATTTCTTTCTTGGTTCCCGAGTATTCGCCAATCTCATCGTCCGTAAGTGAAGTTCGGCGTATAAGTTCGTCGCGCCANNGGCCATAGCGCCCGCACCAACAATGGTTTTTCCGGCGCCACACGGAAGCACCACAACCCCCGAACCACCATCCCAGAAGTTCTCCACAGCATGACGTTGGTACTCACGCATTTCCCACGCGGTACCTTTGGCCTTGTCTGTTTCAGACACTTCGATGGGGTGCTTCTCGCCGTCCACGTAGCCAGCTAAGTCTTCGGCCGGCCAGCCCNNAATGAGCGCTTGCTTGAGGTTTCCTCGCTCGGATCGGTGAACCACTACCGACGAGTCGTCTACCTTGTCGCCCACCAATCCCTTGGTGCGCTTGGACTTGAGAACCTCGGCAAGTACAGCCTTGTCCGTAGAAGTCAGGAGTAGACCGTGGGTGGGGTGCGACACCAATTGCAAGCGTCCATAGCGAGACATAGTTTCAGCAACATCGACCAGAATCGAATGAGGAACTGGGTATCGCGAGTAATTGATGAGTACGTTCACTACCGTTTCAGCGTCAAGGCCCGCGGCGCGTGCATTCCACAAGCCCAAAGGAGTGAGGCGGTACGTGTGGATATGCTCGGGTGCGCGCTCAAGCTCTGCAAATGGAGCAATTGCACGACGGGCAGCGGTGGCTTGTTCGTGATCGACTTCGAGCAAAAGCGACTTGTCGCTCTGCACAATCAGTGGTCCGTTAGACAAGGATGTTCCTTACGTACTTACGCTGGGGTAACTGTAGCGATCCTATGGATTGCCACCGTCAATTCTGATTCTCGTGCTGGGTCTACGGCGCGCAGACGGCCCTGTTCCAACGTCAAGGGACGAACGGTGCGATGATGCAGTGTGCCCGATCCATCCGCAAGTGCTAGGGAAACCAGAGCATTGTGTGCGATCGCTTCACGCAAATTCACAACAACAACTGAAGTTTCCTCGTCTGCAGGCGTGCTGGCTTGTAAAGCGGAAGGTGATACAGGCTGCGATGGTTCAACTCCCACCGGCATAGTTTCATTCCCGGAACCCTCTGGATTTAGCACTGAAGGTGTACGCTGCAACGCCTGACCAGAGGAATCAGACGCGGCGCTCGCAGTTCGTATCTGCTGGACCAAATCAATAAGGTGTTTCGGTGTTCCATGGCCAGAGCCTGATGATGCTCTGCCACCTTCAATCTGCGAAATAACGCGATCACCACCCAACGCGGCGGCCACGCCAGTGTGCTGCTCCAAAGAAATCCGAGATGGTCGCGTAGCAACACGCACCCGAGGAGACTGCCTATCTGCAGTAACAATCTGCCCATCCGGGCCCTCCACGGCCGGGGCCAAACCGGACTCGCGCAACACACTCAGAACAGCCGAAAGCGGTGCACTCGATCCAAGCACCCGCGGAACAATCTCAAAAAACTCAACTGAACCACGCGCTCCCAGCGACCAAACAGACGCAGCCGAAATATCGTCGGGAAATTTGATGTAGGTGGACGCAACGCCCACACGAATGTTTCCGTGTGTGCGAGCCACATCTGTGATGAGGTATTCCAATGGTTGCGGAATTGGGGTTACTGAGACCGCTTGTAACGACTCAATGAGTTCCAACGCGCCAAGCCCTGCATCGAACGCCCGTGAAATGGATTGAGGTGTGAACCGCACCGTCAGGGCATTTCCACGCGACTCAACTACCGCGCTNNCTGAGAAGGCCGACCAGGCACCATGCCCGTGAGGTCGCTCTGGATGAAAACCTCGTTCACCGGATCAGGTAGAGCCAACTCAAGCGCTTGCGGCAAATCCAAGGACTCCAGACCAGGCAAAAGCGCACCAGAACCGGTCAAACCAAGGAACTCGAACTCAGCCAAGATGCCTTCGATAGCTTCGCCGTTCACGCCTGCCCGCGGCGCAAACCACGACAATTGCGAAGTAACAAGATCAGGCGTTAATGCTTGACCGGGATATTGCTTGAGAACCTGGAGAACACTGGCACGTAGTCTCGTCACCCACGGTGCATGAATGTGCGGGTGCAACGGATTGATGGTGGAAGCACGTTCATCAAGATGCCCTACGCGCCAAGGCATCCGTGAGGACGCAACAGTGCCTTGGACCAAATGCGACCATCGTTGAGTCACGCTGGACTCAAGCCACGCGTCTACACGCTGAGTTGGCGCGAAGTCTTTGGCGCCGTCATCAGCAGATCTGACCAATTGAGCGGCAAAAGCAACTTCCAAAACCTTGGTGGCGTCCTCCGAACTGACATCTAGAGCCTGAGCAACCCGCTTCAGTTCGCGAACCGGTAGTCCACCATTCCGCAGAGCCGTCGCAGGCGCATGCTCCCACAGGTCAATGAGCTCGGATACCAAGCGGACCGCCTCCTGCGCGTGCAGCGCGGCCTCCGCCGAAATTGATGTTGAACTCAAGACGGGCATCGAGTCCTNNACGGAGGACGCGACAAACCCCTGTGGGTACGGTTGCCGCGCAAAGCGAACGCGGTCTGCCGTGGCAGATACACGTGGGACTCATCAAGTAGTTCCAGATAGCCGTTGCGCAGGAGCCAACGCAAAGCCTCATTGGTGGCAGGCTCAGTGGCCGCAGGGCGAACCGACAAAAGGTTGGAAGGAACCACCGCAACAGGTGGACCCCATAACAAAGTATCGAGCACCGATGCGGCACGTGCAGGGGCGTCGTCTGGGAGGTGCTCGGTGCTCACATCATTGCTGGACAATGGCCCAAAACCGGCTGGGAAACGCTCCAACGACGTTTCAACCCCGGGCGCTGGGTGGACAAGTGATTGAGCGCCTAACTCATCATCGGTGTCTAGCCAGAGCAAGGCATAGTCCGCTAACTGGCGTAATTCTTCAAGGACTGCCGCTACATCGCCGTCTTCGATTTTGCAGCTGCCAGTAACCGCTAGGCTCACCGCGCTCGCGGTTGTCTCTCTATCCAGAGACTTCAGCAGGAGTACAGATTCGAGTACCTGCAACGTGCGGGCATTACATCCCGAAAGAGCCCGCGCAATGGACGTGGTGTTGCTGACACGTGCAGCCAAACTCGCAATATGGGTGGGGGAGGGATTCGCAAGATCAGGGCGCAACTGAAACAGCGTCACAAGTGACTCGTTAGTGCGACGTGAGATTGCATCCAAGAAGTTGCCCATCCAACCAAGTTTACGCGTCGCAGCCTAAGGCTGCGGGTGTGGTCAGACACAGAAAATCGGCGCGCGGCCACAGTAGGACCCACCAGAATTTGCGCTGTGAGCCAATCACGGCAAAAGGATTGTTCAAAGATTTACCGGCATGGGTATCCTTGAAGTTCCTAAACTTTATTCTCGCGCCATCACTGCCGCGAAGATTCCGACGAGTACACGAGGTTAATGTGCCCACCGGCAAAGTCAAGTTTTTTGACGCAGAACGAGGCTTCGGCTTCATTTCCACCGATGACGGGGACCAAGTGTTCCTGCATGCATCCGCGCTGCCTGAAGGCGCGCCGGCACCGAAACAGGGCGCTCGCGTTGAGTTCGGCGTCGCTGATGGACGTAAGGGTCCACAAGCGTTGGCAGTGAAGCTACTTGATCCACTACCGTCGGTGGCCCGCGCTCAGCGCAAGCCTGCCGACGAAATGGCAGTGATGGTTGAAGACGTCATCAAGCTCCTTGATGCAGTGGGAAACCAGTTGCGCAACGGACGCTACCCAGACAAGAACTCTGCAACGAAGACGGCAACCGTCCTTCGCGCCATCGCAGATTCGATTGAGGCATAACAAGTAATGAGCATTGCACCATCTACCTCGACACGCGCCGCACGGATCAAGCATGATTCGGTTCTTGCGGGCGCGGTTGATCTCGCGCGCGCGGTCGCTGTTGAAGAAGCCGAGCAACCAGGGCACGTTGGAGCGCACCTCGGGGTAGTCATGGTGGGTGAAAGGTTGGCCGCCCACACCTTTGCGTGTGAGATGCGTGGCTACGTGGGTTGGCAGTGGACTGTCACACTTGCGCGTGTGCCTCGTGGCCGCAACGCAACCGTGTGCGAAGTCCACCTTTTGCCAACTGACGATGCAATTCTTGCACCGCAGTGGCTGCCGTGGTCTGACCGGCTAGCACCGGGGGATATCGGTCCTGGAGACGTACTACCGTTCAAGTCCGATGATCCTCGTCTTGTACCTGGTTACAAGGCAACGGGCAATGAAGAAGAAGACCAAGTCGCTATTGAGGAACTTGCATTAGCGCGCACCCGTATTCTCTCCGAAACTGGTCGCGATGAGGCTGCGTCACGCTGGTACTCAGGCACGCAAGGCCCTTGGTCGCCTGGTTCCATGCAATCAGCAGGTTCCTGTGGGTCGTGTGGCTTCTTGGTGCCGCTTCAAGGTGCGCTTGGCCAGGTATTTGGTGTGTGCGCCAACATGTGGTCGAACGATGACGGAAAAGTTGTTGCGATCGGCCACGGCTGTGGCGCGCACTCGGAGACCGATGTTCCACACCGCGCTTCTGAGTGGCCGTCGAATCATCCGATCATCGACGAAACTTCCATTGTGGAAGATACTGCAGAAGAACTCGCTGCCGTTGAGCCGTTACCCAAGCAAACTCAAGCTGATCTGAACGGGGCAGATGGCGCTTCAGCAGAGCTTACTTCTGAGCAGCCTGCGGACGTAAGCGTGGGAGAAGCTGCCAAGGAATCTTCTGAGGGTGATGGTGAAAAATCGACCGCGCCAGAACTTGCGGACATTGTTCTACCCACATCCCTTGATGCTCAAGACGCCGATCGCGCGCAAAACACTGATCGCACTCAAGGATCTGGTTCGACCGCGAGCGACGAAGAAGAAGGCAAGCCCACAGGCACACAACGCCGCAAGAACACTCGGGCACGTGGTCGCAAGCGTGCGAAGGATCGGGCGGCGCGTGCACAGATCTCCGAAGAGGACAACTCTGATGCAAGTAGTCAGGCAGCCGAGGCCCAAGATCGGCCTGCGAAGTCCGAAGCTGCGGCCGGGGCTGCGACTGCGGTCGCTTCCCAAGAGGCTCCTTCGCATCACGAAGTGGGCGCTCTGGAACTCCCAACTGCGATTCCTGTTTCTCAGCGCAATCACCCATCGCGTGAAGAGGCGCTCCACAGCCTGGATATCATTGCTGCTTCACTGCCGCAAAGAGGTTCTTCCGAGCGTTAGTTGGTAGTTTGAGGGGGCTGTAAGTCCCAACCTGGGCGTGATATTCACTACTTGTTCATGTGGCAAAGTAACCCAGGTCTCATAGTTAAACGGTTACCGTGTCCACTTTGGTGTGAATTGTCTATTTAACAGACGCGTAAATAGTGAAACGTTGTTAAAAGTATGCGCACATTTCGTGCACAANNTATTGCTTATGGCGAACACTGAAACCAAGGCAGCCTCAAAAGGCTTCCTGGACTCCTACTTCAAAATCTCAGAGCGTGGCTCGACCATCGGCACGGAAATCCGTGGTGGTCTCGTTACGTTCTTCGCGATGTGCTACATCATCGTCCTTAACCCTCTGATTCTTGGTCTCACCCCAGACTCGACCGGCGCTTACCTCGGTGCTGAGCTGGCAACGGGTGACCCAACCGCAATTGGTGCAGGTATCCCGCTGATCGCAGCAGCGNNCATGGCCTACACAATCGTTAAGATGCCAGGTATGACCTGGGCCGACGGCATGGGCCTTGTCCTGCTCGAAGGTGTAGTCATCTTGATCCTCGTGCTCACCGGATTCCGTACCGCGGTATTCCGTGCAGTTCCAGCAGGCCTCAAGACCGCAATCTCCGTTGGTATCGGTCTGTTCATCGCATTCATTGGTTTGGTTAACGCTGGCTTGGTTACCACCCCAGCAATGTTCGACTACCAGCCAGGAAACCAGCCGGGCACCCCAGTTCAACTTGGTTCAAGTGGTTCCATTGACTCTTGGCCAATTCTGGTCTTCGTCCTTGGCCTGCTCGCAATCGTTATCTTGACCGCCAAGAAGGTCAAGGGCGCAATGCTCTACTCAATCGTTGGTGCAACTGTCGTTGCAGTCATCATTGAGCAGGTTGCAAAGCTCGGTGCAAAGAACCAGGGAACCGGCGCATGGGAAAACCCTAAGGGCTGGTCGCTTAACGCTCCAACGCTGCCTGAGAAGTGGATTACTCTTCCTGACTTCTCACTCATTGGCCAAGTAAGCCCGTTCGGCGCCTTCAGCAAGATCGGTGTAATCGCCGTCATCCTCATGGTCTTCTCGCTGCTCCTCGCAGACTTCTTCGACACCATGGGAACCATGGTTGCCGTTGGTGCAGAAGCTGGCCTCCTGGACTCCGAAGGTAACCCACCAAAGACCCAGACAATCCTCGTGGTTGACTCCATCGCAGCCGCCGCTGGTGGTGTGGGTTCGGTTTCGTCAAACACCGCCTTTATTGAGTCCGCCTCGGGTGTAGGTGAAGGTGCGCGAACCGGTTTGGCTCCGATCGTTACAGGTCTAGCCTTCCTTCTGTCCACCTTCTTGGCGCCGGTAGTTGCTCTCGTTCCTTACGAGGCTGCAACCCCAGCTCTGGTATTCGTTGGATTCTTGATGATGACCCAGGTTACTGGAATCAAGTGGAGCGACTTCGAAATCGCACTCCCAGCATTCCTCACCATCATCATCATGCCTTTCACCTACTCCATCACCGATGGCATTGGTGCAGGCTTCCTGTTCTGGACTGCAATCAAGATTGCAAAGGGCAAGAGCAAGCAAGTACACCCACTTATGTGGATTGTTGCACTCATGTTCGTTGTCTACTTCGTGCTTGGTCCTATCAAGAACGCTCTCCTCTGATTCACATCCCAATCAGTTCGTCCTGCTCACTCGCATTGCGCGAGTGGGCAGGACTTTTTGTTTTCCATGAACACGCCCATATTGACCATGGTTAGGTTTGGGTGCTCAGTGCACCGTAAGATCTAGGCGTGGTTCGGCACGTCATATATCTTTTGTCTAACACGCTGCAGGAGTATGCGTGGGGTTCACCGGACGCGATTTTCTCAATGTTCCAATGGCCCTCTACCGGAAGGCCGGCTGCTGAACTGTGGTTGGGCGCTCATCCGAGCGCTCCGAGCCTTACCCGACCCATAGAGCTGGTCCCGGGTGACTGGTCCGACTACCGCACTGCTACGCAGCTCGATTCAGGCGCGCAGGCTATTCCCAATGCCTGCGGAGCCTCTCTGATTGCTCTCATTAAGTCCGACCCCGACTTCATGCTTGGCGAGGCCGTAGTGGAGCGTTTTGGCACGCGACTCCCGTATTTGTTGAAAGTTCTAGCGGCAGATCAGCCGCTTTCACTCCAAGTCCACCCTCAGCCGCACGTGGCCCGTGCAGGTTTTGCCCGCGAAAATGCGGCAGGGCTTGCCTTGGACCATCCAGATCGAAACTACAAGGACGATCAGCACAAGCCAGAAATGATACTGGCGTTGACCCCTTTTGAAGGGCTCAGTGGATTCCGGCGTCCAGCGCGTGCGCTTGAGCTGTTGGAGCCCGTAGCCGGTGAAACAGCCGCCGNNAATGCGCGCCGCACTTCAGGCGATGCCCAACCCTAAGGGTGTTGAGCAGGCGTTCTCTGTGGCCCTGCAACTTAGGGACAATCACGATGAATCGCAGCTACGCAGCGCCCATGAGTCGATTGAGCAGCACGTGCAGCAACTCGAGCTCGCTGGGCAGCGAGTGTCACGAGGGCATCTCACTGCCTTGGAGTTGTTCCAAAAGTACCCGCAGGACCCTGGTGCTTTAGTGTCGCTCCTTCTCAACAGGTTTTCTCTGGTGCCAGGCGAGGCGGTCTTTTTGGGGGCTGGTCAGGTTCATGCGNNCTTACTCACAAGAGGGTTGATGTTGCGGAACTTGAAGCCTGCACGTCCTATGTTCCAGCGCCACCTTCTCGTCCGTTACTGCGATCCGGAACTGGTGGGCTGACGGAGTACCGCCCCGGTGTTCCAGAATTTAACCTTATGTACGGTTCGGTTGCCTCCCATGCGGTAGTGCCGCATGTTGGTCCTCGGATCGCTCTGTGCCTGAGCGGTGAGTTCACCGTGGGGAGTGCACTCGGCGATCTTGGCACTTTGAAAGCGGGGGAGTCGGCGTTCATCCCTCACGGTGTGGGCAACATAGAGTTCACTGGCTCAGGTGATCTTGCGGTGGCTTACGTTCCGTAGCACCATCAATCAGTCTTGCCTGGCTTCTGAGGGCAAAGAGTTGAAATCGGCTTGTCACCGATCAGTGTTTCGCTGCCTGTAACCACGAAATACTTCACCGAAATAGTAAGGGTGAAGTGCATCCCAATAATCGTTACCCTATTTAATTACTTTAGGTAACGGTCTATGATTGACGTGTGAGTCAAGCACGCCCAACCAGTCCAGGAACCCTTGCCGGGGAACTGCGCGTTGGAGCGAACCGCCTCGTACGCAAGTTGCGCCATCAGCGCGGACAAGCTGACCTCCCGGAGCACCAATTTGTAGTGCTCACTGCACTGAACAAGTTTGGCCCGATGACACCCGGCGCACTCGCCGACCTCGAAGGTGTCCGACCGCCATCAATGACCAGAACCGTTAATGCGCTTGTTGAACATGGTTTTGTAAGCAAACTTGCAAACGACCAAGACAAACGCCAAATCACGGTGCAGCTTACGCCGCAAGGCCGTAACGAGATTAAAGAAACTAGACGTCGTCGAGATGCCTGGCTCACCAAACAGTTGGGTTCTTTGAGCCCTGAGGATAGGCAGACCCTTGCGCAAGCAAGCGAGCTGCTAAAAAGGATTGCCGGTCATTAACCCATGAGCCCCACTTTTGCTTCGCTGAAGTACTTTAACTATCGAATCTGGTTTAGTGCAGCCCTCGTAGCCAACATTGGCACGTGGATGCAGCGAGTTGCACAATCGTGGCTCGTTCTGACTGTACTGACGGATAACTCCGGCACAGCAGTGGGAATCGTGACTGGCCTCCAGTTCCTTCCTGTTCTCTTCTTTTCGGCTTGGGCCGGTGTCATCGCAGACCGCATGGACCGCCGAAAACTCCTTATGGCTACCCAAGCAATGTTGGGTGTGCTTGCCTTTGCGTTCGGTGCTCTGACTCTGTCCGGGCTTGTTGAACTCTGGCACGTCTATGTCTTCGCATTCCTGCTTGGTGTAGTTGCCGCGTTCGACAACCCGGCACGGCAGGTGTTCGTATCTGAGCTGGTCCCTTCAGACAAACTGCCAAACGCGGTGGGACTAAATTCCGCATCCTTCAACGCTGCGCGTCTGGTTGGTCCCGGTATCTCCGGTGTTCTCATTGCTGCGGTTGGTCCCGGCTGGGCATTCATCATCAACGGTGTGTCTTTCGCGGCAACTATCTGGGCCATGAGCCGCATGCGAGTAGCCGAACTCAACCGGATGCCACGCGTGGAACAGCAGAAGGGTCAAATCCGCGAAGGAATGCGGTACGTGCGCAACCGTACGGACATCGTAGTCATCATGATTGTGGTGTGTGTGGTGTCTACGTTTGGCCTGAACTTCCAACTCACCTCCGCCATGATGGCCACCGCCGAGTTTGGTAAGGGCGCTGGGGAATACGGGGTCCTTGGCTCGATCTTGGCAATCGGCTCTCTTACGGGTGCGTTAATGGCCGCACGACGCAAGCGTCCGCGCGTGCGACTTGTGGTCATGTCTGCGTTNNGCCAACGTTCTGGACCTACGCCTTAATGTCAATTCCGGTGGGGTACTCGTCGCTGACCATGATGACGGCTGCGAACAGTGCCATCCAAACCTCTGTGGAACCAGAAGTGCGCGGGCGCGTTATGGCGCTTTATCTGATTGTGTTTACTGGTGCAACTCCAATTGGCTCGCCGGTTGTTGGCGCTATAGCCGAACAGCTTGGCCCGCGGTGGGGGGGGGGAATCGGCTCAATTACGGCGAT
>DFNY01000051.1:0-2980 GCA_002376595.1 Jonesiaceae bacterium UBA3555
TCCGCGTAGGCGGAGACGCAGGAGCCAGCGAAGTCATAGTGCTACAGGCTCCATCAGCTGTAGTTGCGCACACAGACACGCTCATCATGCCGTTGCTCCTGCCAGACGCTCCAATTGTTGCGTGGTGGCCAAGCATCGTTCCGCAGCGACCATCGCACGAACCGATCGGTTCAATGGCGCACACACGTTTGACGGACTCTCTCAACTGCAGCCAACCGCAAGCAAGTCTGCGCTCTCTGCGAGACAACCATGTACCGGGCGACGTCGACTTGGCGTGGACTCGGGCAACGGTATGGCGCGGTTTGATTGCGACTGCTCTTGAGCAGCCACCGCTCACTCCGGTCACATCCGTAGTCATTTAAGGGGACGCGGCCCACCCGTCACTTGACCTTCTAGGTGCGTGGCTTGCCAACCAGTTGGACGTACCAGTGACACTCAAGCCAATTGAAGGCGCACTAGGCCTAACCCGGGTGCTCCTAAGCCGCGAAGGCGGCGACATCGAATTCACTCGCACAGACGGAAAGCGCGCAACTTTGCGCCAACCAAACATGCCTGAGCAACACATCAACCTACCTATCCGCAGCCTCGAAGACTGCCTCGCAGAAGAACTTCGCCGTCTGCACCCTGACGTGTTCTATTCCGAAGTTCTCACCCAGGGCCTAAGCAAGGTGACAGTGGCATGACACAGCAATTAGTCGTAGTGCATCCAGACCCTGCGGTCCTTGCATACAGCGCAGCGAGCCGACTTCTTCTTTCCATATTGGACAAGCAGTCCGTCAAATCCCCCGTACACATCGCACTGACTGGCGGCACGGTAGGTATAGCAACACTCGCCCAAGCACGCGAACTACCGCTGGTTGACGCGATCGACTGGTCTCAGGTGCACCTATGGTGGGGAGACGAGCGATTCTACNNAAGACCGCAACGAAGTACAAGCACGCGAAGCCTGGCTCAACGATTTAGATGCCCTCCCCCAGGAAAACATCCACTACATGCCACGCCTCACCGAGGGATACACCGTTGAACGGGCAGCGGCTGACTACTCAGCCGAACTCGCACAGTGGGCACCCGAAGGCCACACGGTTCCTGAATTCGATGTGGTGCTGCTGGGAATGGGGCCAGACTCCCACGTGGCTTCGCTCTTCCCTAACCACCCAGATGCTTTGGCTGATGGAGCCCGCGCAATCGCAGTAAATGACTCCCCCAAGCCGCCAGCGCAACGGGTATCACTTACGTTCGATGCAATCACCTGCGCGCAAGAAGTATGGATCATCGCAGCCGGCGCTGAGAAAGCCGCAGCAGTGAACAGCGGGCTTTCAGGCGAGGATCGCAGGACCTGCCCTGTAGCGGGCGCTCAAGGCACGAATAGGACCCTCTGGCTCATTGACGCTGCCGCGGCCGGTANNCCCAACGCAATTGCGTTGGGAGCCTTAGTATTGCAGAAACAGATTGCCGGGTTCCGCTGAAGATTCCAATGACGCTATCTGCATCATCGACGTGCTAACACTCAACAGAGCGCAGCCCTAGGACTCGAACAGAAGATACCGGAAACTCTTCAGCGAGCTTCCTCATGCCTGCTCACAGTAGGAAACACCTGACTGACCGTCACAGATATGGTCAGGAATCTTCACACCAGGAGGACCTAGACAAACAAAGTCAGGAGCTCAGGACCTTCTGGATAACACCGAGCAAGACCACAGCCACAAACCACACGACGCCAAAGCCAATCGTGATCTTGTTCAGGTTGCTCTGTGCATTTCCAGCACTACCGATCGAAGTGGACATACCACCACCGAACATGTCGGAGAGACCGCCGCCCTTTCCCTTGTGCATCAGAATCAAAAGGACCAAGAGCACACTCGTAATCACGAGAAGTACTTCAAGGACGATACGTAGGATATCCACTAGTGTCATTCCTCTAGGATGAGGGCCTCGCAATCGAACGAGGCACGTAACGGTGGCGCTTCACGCGCCAGCCATCAGGTTAATCGAAAACCACCCAAAAATGCTACTTGGCTCACCGATTGCAACAAAGCAACCGGTGAGCCAAAAGCATTAAGATCAGGCAGCTGGGCCCTGGAAGTTCACAATCTTTGCAAACTCTTCAGGGTCGAGGCTAGCGCCACCAACGAGTGCGCCGTCAACGTCCTCTTCAGCCATCAGTTCAACGATGGATGAAGACTTCACTGAACCACCGTAGAGAACGCGAACTGCGTCTGCTACCTCAGCGGAGTACAACTCAGCAAGGCGTGCACGGATTGCCGAAGCAACTTCCTGCGCGTCAGCTGGAGTTGCAACTTCACCAGTTCCGATTGCCCATACAGGCTCGTAAGCGATGACAGTCTTTGCAGCGTCCTCAGCTGAGATGCCTTCGAGTGCTCCGTCAACCTGTGCAAGGGTGAATGGAACCTGCTCACCGGCCTTGCGAACCTCGAGTGGCTCACCAACGCAGATTACTGGAACGAGTCCGTGTGCCAGAGCGTTCTTGGACTTCGCGTTAACTACTGCGTCGTCTTCAGCGTGGTACTGGCGGCGCTCGGAGTGACCTATTGCTACGTACTTCACGCCAAGCTTGGACAGGAATACTGGTGAGATTTCTCTAGTGTATGCGCCAGAAACCTGAGCGGAGACATCCTGAGCACCGTATGAGAGCTCAAGCTTGTCGGAGTCCACAAGGGTCTGAACCGAACGGATGTCGGTGAACGGGACGAGAACAGTCGCCTCAACAGCCGAGAAGTCGTGCTTTGCATCCTTCAGAGCCCAAGCTAGCTTCTGAACGGTGTGGATTGCCTCGTTGTGGTCGAGGTTCATCTTCCAGTTACCCGCAATGAGCGGGGTACGTGCGTTTGCCACGTTTTCTACCTTTTCGTGTCTAGTGTGCTCAGGCGTCAAGGACTGCGATGCCTGGAAGTTCCTTACCTTCAAGGAACTCGAGGCTTGCGCCACCGCCGGTCGAGATGTGGCTGAATCCAGCCTCATT
>DFNY01000051.1:3020-4660 GCA_002376595.1 Jonesiaceae bacterium UBA3555
CGCCGGCTGGGCCGTTCCAAACGATGGTCTTTGATTCAGCTAGCTTTGCAGCAAAGATCTTCTGGGATTCTGGACCAATGTCCAAGCCCATCTGGTCTGCTGGAATAGCGTCTGCAGCTACAACGGTTGCTGGCGAGTCAGCCTTGAACTCTGGTGCTACAACGATGTCCACTGGAAGAACGATTTCAACGCCGTTCTTCTCTGCGGTTTCAAGGTATCCCTTGACGGTGTCAATCTGGTCTTCTTCGAGCAAGGACTTGCCCACTGAGTAGCCCTTTGCAGCCAAGAAGGTGAAGAGCATTCCGCCACCGATGAGCAGGCGGTCTGCCTTGCCCAGGAGGTTACCAATAACTCCGAGTTTGTCGGAGACCTTGGACCCACCGAGTACTACGGTGTATGGGCGTGCTGGGTTGTCGGTAGCCTTCTTCAGCGACTCAACTTCCTTCAGCACGAGCGTTCCTACAGCAGCTGGAACAGCCTTGGCAATGTCGTAGACCGAAGCTTGCTTGCGGTGTACAACACCGAAACCGTCGGAAACGAAGAAGTCTGCGAGTTCAGCAAGGTCTGATGCGAGTGATGCGCGCTCTTCGTCAACCTTGGAGGTCTCGCGAGCGTCGAAACGGATGTTCTCGAGGAGAGCAACTTCGCCATCTGCGAGAGCGGCAACAGTTTCCTTGGCAGACTCACCGATGGTGTCCTTGGCAAGGGTTACCTTTGCGCCGAGGAGTTCCTCGAGGCGCACTGCTACTGGAGCGAGTGAGTACTTGTCCTCTGGAGCACCCTTTGGACGGCCAAGGTGCGCGGTGATGATGATCTTCGCGCCGGCGTCTACAAGGGACTTAAGAGTTGGGAGTGCTGCACGAATACGGCCGTCATCGGTGATGGTAGTGCCGTCAAGTGGAACGTTGAAGTCTGAACGGACAAGCACGCGCTTGCCACGGAGGTCGCCGAGGTCTGCGATGGTCTTCATTGGAAACTCCTGAAAGAAACGGTGTGGGCATAAGAACGCCCGCGTGGGTGACGCGCCGAGGTGGCTTATCACTCACGCGGGCGATCTCATGAGATGTTCGGGATCAACCCGGATAATCGCTAACCGAAGTTAGAGAATCAGAGCTTCTCGCCAACAAGTACGGTGAGGTCTACGAGGCGGTTTGAGTAACCCCACTCGTTGTCGTACCAAGAAACAACCTTGACCTGGTCGCCGATTACCTTGGTGAGGCCAGAGTCGAAGATCGACGATGCTGGGTCGGTAACGATGTCCGAGGAAACGATTGGAGCGTCGGTGTAGGTAAGGATTCCCTTGAGTGGGCCCTCTGCCGCTGCTTCCTTGATTGCTGCGTTAACCTCTTCAACGGTTACCTCGCGGGAAGCGGTGAAGGTGAGGTCGGTTGCAGAACCGGTTGGGGTTGGTACGCGAAGTGCGTATCCGTCGAGCTTGCCCTTGAGCTGTGGAAGAACGAGAGCAACAGCCTTTGCAGCACCGGTCGAGGTTGGAACGATGTTGATTGCAGCTGCGCGTGCACGGCGGAGGTCCCTGTGTGGGCCGTCCTGGAGGTTCTGGTCACCGGTGTATGCGTGAACAGTGGTCATGAGGCCGCGTACGATACCGAACTTCTCGTCCAAGACCTTAGCCATTGGTG
>DFNY01000192.1 GCA_002376595.1 Jonesiaceae bacterium UBA3555
CGGTGGTCGCCGCATCATTAGCGGCCAGGTCGATGTTGAGCTGTTCCCCCGAAGGGTTCTCTAGCAGCTGTGAAGGCTCGCGTGGAGTTTCACCGAAGGTTACTAGGTGCACGTCTGCGAGGTAGTCGTAGTCGGCGCGGTCGTCGCGGGTGCCTACTGGTAGTACGGCTCCGTTACGTACGTAGAGCGGCATGGAGTCGAAGCCGTGGACTTCGTTGCGCCAGGTTCCGCCGGTGACTAGTTCACCGGTGAGGAGGTTGGTCCAGGTTCCGGCTGGGAGCTAGAACTGGACTTCGCCGGTTTCGTTGAACACTGGTGCTACTAGGAGGTCTGAGCCAATCATGTATTGGCGGTCTAGGAATGCGGTGGTTGGGTCTTCTGGGAATTGCATGCCCATTGGTCGGGTGAATGGCACGCCGGTGCGGTGTGCGTTTTGGCCTACGGAGTAGAAGTACGGCATCAGTGACGCTTTGAGGCGTGTGAATTTGCGGGTTACTTCTACTGCGGATTGGCCTTCTGCTTCGGTGCCGTTGTCAAAGAGCCATGGCACGCGGTAGGAGGTTGATCCGTGGAGGCGGGAGTGTGAGGACACGAGCCCGAATGCTACCCAGCGTTTGAATACGCCTGGGTCTGGCATGCCTTCGAAGCCGCCGATGTTGTGGCTCCAGAATCCGAAGCCGGACTGGGAGAGTGATAGGCCGCCGCTGAGGGTTTCGGCCATTGATTCGTAGGAGGAGGTGTCGCCGCCCCAGTGCACTGGCGTTTTTTGTCCGCCAGCGGTTGCTGCTGGGAAGCTGCCACCTGCAAGAAGGGTGTTTACGCCTTCTTCGGAAGAGTTGAGCCACTGCAAGCACCGGATTGCTTCCGCAACGTTTTCGGTGCCGGTTGGGATCACGGNNCTTGGCCTGCTGCTGGCTAGCCATCGAACGATGGTGATGCGGCTACAGACCACTTGCCTGTGAGGTCCTTAGCGTTCTCCTGGAGGAGTGCTGGGAACTATGCTGCGTAGTTAACGGTTGCGATGGTGCCGTCGTTGATGGATGCCCAGTACTCTGGGGTCCACATTTCAACAACCTTAACTAGGTCTTCATCCAAGAGGGTCTGCCATACCTCAGCAACCTGCTTGGATGCTTCGCCGTCGATGGTGGCGGAGTCGAGGTAGTGGTCAATGGAAACTACGTCGATGTCTGCTGCGAAGTCCCACTGGTTGTAGTGGTTCCAGGTTGGCAGCATGAAGTTGGTGGTGAGCGGGATGGTTGGTGTGAGCTCACGAACAATGTCGACTTGGTCGTTGAGAACCACGCGGAGTTGGTCTGCGCCAGACCGCTTGAAGTCCAGCATTGCGGTGGGGTTTTGCAGATATTGGGTGGCTTGCGGAGCGTTGATTTCCGAGAAATCGGAGTACAGCTGAGACCAGAAGCGGGAGTTCCACACGTGGTTGAGCTGCTCTAGGCTGCCGTACTTGTTTTCGAGCCAAAGGCGCAATGCGGCGTCAGAGTGTGGTCCGAACGAGATAGTTCCGTATTCGTTGTGCAGGTGCCACATGATCAGGGCTGGGTGGCTGCCGTAGCGTTCTACCAGGGCGCGCGTGATCTTCTGTGCAGCGTTGCGGTAGGACATGGAACTTGGGTCGTAGGTATCCCGTGATCCGTNNGGTGATGCGGTGGGTGTTGCTAGGACTACGCCAATGTTGTTGGCGGCCATGAGGTCCATGACCTCGTCGAGTCACTCAAAGTCGTATTCGGCTTCGCGTGGTTCCAAAGTTGACCAAGAGAATACGCCAACAGTGACCGTGTTGATACTGGCATTGTGCATGAGGCGGATGTCTTCGTCCCATACTTCGCGTGGCCATTGGTCAGGGTTGTGGTCGCCACCGTACAAGATATGGGGGACCTTCAGCGCTGAAGCTGTCATGAGATTCTCTTTGGTGAAAACTGTTTTATTTGGGTAGCAATTTGTGGGTGTAACCTTCAGAAACGAGCAAAATCAACGGGTTAATAGTTTCGATCTATAGTGTCGAGCGGAATATCCAACTCATCCATATCAAAACTGGTGCCGGCAGACAGAAGTGAAACATCGTCGGGAACTCGCAGGCCCTTGGCCGCGAGATAGGACTCAACGGTCTTGTGCCCGAACTCGTCGCAGTTCAATACCAGCGCTGTAGGAGGGTGCTCCTTGTTGAACAAATCTTCAAGGCGTGCCCGAAGCCGGCCGCCATTACTGTCACCAAAAACAAAGTGCGTGTTGATGCCACGCCGAGCAGCAGCCTCATCAAAACCATTACGAAGTCGCAGCGGGAAGGTAGCTCCACGCCCGTAGGTCTCTTCGGCCTGGCCAACCAGCGCAATCGACCGGTGGCCATATTCGGCCAAAGTGCGCACAGCGATCTCGCCCACTGCCCGGAAATCCAAGTCAACGCAAATCAGGCCATCGGTGTTGTCCGGAACGCCAATGGTGATCGACGGAATGGGTAGATCACGCACGAGTTCAACGCGCTCATCGTCCGCAGCAACGTCAAGCAAGATGATGCCATCCACCAAACGGCTCTTGGTTACACGCTCCAAGCCGCGGGTGGCCTCATCTTCGGTCATAAGCAGAACGTCATAATCGAACTTGCGAGCCTCGTTCACCAGCGACAACACAAAAGACATGTGCACTGCAGGGTTAGTGTCATGGCGCATTGGAGCAGTCAGCGCAAAAATGTGGGAACGGGTGCCGCCCATCATGCGCGCACCAGCATTTGGTAAGTACTTGAGCGTCAGTGCGGCTTCTTCCACGCGCTTGCGGGTAGCCTCGGACACCGAACGCTTACCAGTGAGTGCGTAGGACACAGTTGAAATCGACACGCCAGCCTCGTGGGCTACGTCGTGGATGGTCGCCATTTAACTCACCTCATTCCAGGAGATGCCAAGCGTTTCGAAGCAATAATGCGAAACGCTTCGACAGTGAATAATCTGAGCCCACGTCATCACCCATCGATAGGCAAACACGCTGATGAGGGGTTTAGCGGTGGATCAGGCGTGCGGTTGCCGAGGCTTGCGGTAGACCCAAGCAATGGCCGCATATCCCAGCGCCATGATGCCGTACAAGGGTTGGTTGAGCCCAGTGTCGGGCAGTAAGGCAATGGCGATTCCGCCGGCGCTCATGTACGCGAGGTTGAATAGCATGTCGTACAGGGTGAAGGCGCGGCCTCGGTAATCGTCGGGGGTGTCTTGCTGGATGATGGTGTCGAATGCAATCTTGGCCCCTTGCGTTGCCACACCCAGCAGGAACGCAGCAATCAGTAGAGTGACCGGCGTGAGCGTGACCGCAACGAGTAGTTGCGCCGCGATCCCTACGCTCATGCACAATACGATCCACCGGTGTTCGCCATATTTGCCTGCCACCAGCGGCGACACAAAGATTGCTGCCGCGAAGCCCACTGCAGTCACGCCGATGATCTGCGCAAACGATCCCAGTCCGGTGCCATCGGCGGAAGCAAAGTAGTTTCGCGCCAAAAGAATTGAGCTCACAAAGATGAGGCCGTACAGCAGCCGCATCCCGGCCATGCTCAGCAGTGCGCGAGCGGGGGTGCGCAGCCGCGTGATTATCCGCACGGAGTCTTTGAGGTCGAAGATGATCTGCCGAGCGGAGGCTTTTTCTTTGCCTTCGAGCTCGTGCGCGTCTGGCCCGAGGCGGCGGGCATCGAAGCCCACTGCCACCACAATCGACCCCACGAAAACGAGAACCGCAAGGCTCAGGCTTGCTGCATCACGCGTGTTTCCGGCTGGCACAAGTAGCCCAACTAGCACGCCGATTACGGCACCTATTCCTGTGGCAGCCGCACCTATCGTCGGCAAGATGGAGTTGGCCACCAGCAAACTCTCTTCGGGAACTACGCGTGGTAGCGAAGCGCCTAGCGCGCTGAGTAACAGCCGGTTTAGTGAGAGTGCCAGCAGCGCCAGCACGTACACCAGCGGTGTTATGCCTGCTACGAGGATCGCGACGATGATGGTGACAGTCAGCACCGCGCGAATCGAGTCGGTGACCACGATGACGTTGCGTCGCTGCCACCTATCGAGAAACACGCCTACAAACGGCCCAACAAATGTGTAAGGCGCGAGCATCACGAAGAACGCGAAAGCGATCCCGGCAGGAGTGCCTTGCGATTCGGGGGAGAAGAAGAACAGCGCAGCCAGCGCGGCTTGGAACATGCCGTCGCCCGATTGGCACAGCAGGCGAATAACAAAGAATCGTTTGAAGTCCGCGTTGTGCAGGAGGGTTTTGAGTTCGGTTTTAGTGCTCATGGGCCTGACGTGGTTGAGTTATGCGCTTCCTTAGGCAACGTATCACTTGGGCGGCCGGTTCCTGCGTTTGGGTGGGGGGCGCCTTAGCGCCGAATTTCCCGACGATCCCGCAAATNNGTTCTCGCCGAGTGATGCATCTTCCCCTTGAATGACGCACTCTCGGCGAGTTACTCGAGGGAAAAATTCATCACTCGGTTGTGGAACGCACCAAAGCAGCACCAGGTCCAAACCCCGCCCAAGAACCATCCCCGCCAAACCCGAGTAGTTACCCATCCTTAAGTTGGCGGCGAGTTGACCACTGGTGGAAAACGTTTAGCCAAAGGTTTCATGAAATAGCACCCGAGACTGATGTATCGGTTGAATGTGTAGGTAAGTATGGAAGACATGATTACTGTCGAACACGTAACAAAGACTTACGGAGGCACTGCTGCGCTTTCGGATGTCTCGTTCACCGCCAAGCCGGGGCGAGTCACGGGTTTCCTTGGGCCAAACGGCGCAGGTAAGTCCACTGCGATGCGCATCATTTGTGGGTTGGCGAAGCCAGACGCTGGCCGTACCCTCATCAATGGTCAGCCTCTCAACACCGTGAATAACCCAGCTGCTGTGGTGGGTGCTTTGCTTGATGCGGGCGCCCAGCATGATGGGCGCACGGGCAAGGAAGCGCTCACTCTCAGTGCCATCGCGATGGGTGTGCCTCGTTCTCGTGTTGCTGAAATCATCGATGTTGTGGGCCTCAGCAGCAAGGAGGCGTCTCGGCGAATTGGCGCGTATTCCTTGGGCATGCGCCAGCGTTTGGGAATTGCGAACGCGCTACTTGGAGATCCACAAATCCTCATCTTGGACGAACCAGTCAATGGCTTGGACCCGTCGGGTATCCGCTGGATGCGCGACCTGCTGCGTGGATTCGCCCAAAATGGTGGAACCGTTTTGCTGTCCTCACACCTGTTGCTGGAGATCGAAGCTATCGCTGATGACCTCGTTGTTATTGGTGGCGGTCGGGTTGTTGCGCGGGGAGCGAAGGAGACGTTGCTTTCTGGTGGCGAAACCCAGGTTCGGGCAGTGGACATGAACCGCATGGGCGGCGTGTTGGCGGGTGCTGGCTACACGGCGCACCCAACTTCGGACGGCAAGATCGCTACGAACGCCACCACGTTGCAGGTTGGCGAACTCGCGCTCACAAACTCCATCGTTCTCACCGAGCTTTCCGCGTCAGCGAATGGTGGCCTCGAAGACCTCTTCTTCACACTCACTAACGCCACCGCGCGCGAACAAAGCCAGCCATCTGCATCAAAGCCAGCGCCTAACGCGCCGGCACCTTTCGCACCTAACCAGAATGGGGGCCAGCGATGACCGCACTCACGCAAGGTGTTGCTGCTGCGCCAGTAACATCGTCGGCAGGCATTCCGTTCCTGCGACTACTGAATGTTGAGTTCCGTAAGCTGTTCGATACCCGAGCTGCCCGCGTTCTTTTGTCCGTGATGATTGCGGGCGCTGTGGGCTTGCAACTCGTGGTCCTCTTCACTGACGACTCGTCTCCAATGAAGCTGTCCACATTCTTTGATATCGGGATCACGCCAATCGGAATGCTCCTGCCTGTGGTGGCAATCATGTCCACCACAGCTGAATGGTCCCAACGCACGAACCTGATCACGTTCATGTGGGAGCCTCGCCGAGGCCACGTCCTCACCGCGAAGTTCGTTGCGGGTTTGATCGTCGCCGTTCTGGGCATCCTCGCTGTGATGGCTTCAGCTGTTGTGTGCCTCGGGTTGGGCGCTGTGTTGGGTAAAACTGTCTCGTTCGAACTGGATGGCAGCGGCCTTTTGGGTGTTGTTGTGATGA
>DFNY01000006.1:0-298 GCA_002376595.1 Jonesiaceae bacterium UBA3555
TAGAACTTGAGCTGGGGCGGTACGAAATTTGACCGGGTTGGGACCGTCCAGTTGGGTTTCGTGGAACAGCTCTCGCAACGGAGTCGACCAACCTAGCCCATCAATTCGAGCTATGGCCCTGCCAGGCTCGCACACCTCAGTGGCGGCGAGTTTCCCGCTTAGGTCCAGGCCGAGGGAACTCATAGCGGTGGGCCACATTTTGCGGGGCCCTACTTCAATTCCTGGTCGTGCAATGGATGCTTGAGTTCGTTCAAGCGACTGTTCGCTGACCTGGTTGGGTAACGTTAAGCCGCCGCAG
>DFNY01000006.1:342-710 GCA_002376595.1 Jonesiaceae bacterium UBA3555
CTTGGTAATCCAGCATGGATTGCTGCTCGGCTGCTCGCGCTTGTGCTACCCGCTCATAGCGCTCGGAGTCGTAAGTCCACGGTTCACCCGTGGAAACCCAGCCTCCCGGCACTCGCTTGACCGCGCCGTCAACATCTAGCACCTTGAGCATCATTTCGAGCCTGGATCGCTTCAAATCAACTTTTGACTCAATAAACGGAATGGATAGTGCCTTTCCGCCTTGGTTGGCCTCGCTAGCCAATAGGCTCAAGACTTGCTCAACCTGCTCTGGACCTGGGAAAGCTAGCGATCCAAAGTAGTCCCAGATCTCTTGGTCCTCTTTTCCAGGAAGCAAGATGGCCCATGCTTGAGAAACACCACGGCCCGCA
>DFNY01000006.1:730-2732 GCA_002376595.1 Jonesiaceae bacterium UBA3555
TGCGCCAAGGTGGATGACAAAGGAGAGATCAGGCTTATCAAATCCCATCCCTAGCGCAGACGTTGCAATGAGTGCCTTGACGGAGTTGTTCTTAAGCCGGGCCTCAAGTTCGCCGCGTTCATCGGGATCGGTTTGACCGGTGTAGGCGGCTACATCTAGTCCAGCTTCCCGCAGTTGCTCGGCCACTTGTTCGGCCGCAGCCACTGTAAGGCAATAGACGATCCCGGAGCCCTGCATGTGGTTGAGGGCATCGATAATCCACGCTATTCGGTGTGTGGAATCTTCAAGGTTCACCACTGCGAGATGAAGAGATTCTCTATCCAGACCACCACGAAGCACGTTGACTGACGTTAGGTCACCGTAGGTGGTCACGGAGAGCTGCTCAGCAATGTCTGCAGAAACCCGCGCATTGGCAGTTGCAGTGGTTGCTAGAACCGGGATCCCCGGACGCAATTCGGTTAATAAGGTACGAATTCTGCGGTAGTCGGGACGGAAGTCGTGGCCCCAGTCTGAAATGCAATGCGCTTCATCAATAACTACTAGGCCAGCGTCTTCCGCGAGCCGAGGTAAGACATTGTCTCTGAAATCAGGGTTATTCAGACGCTCAGGGGAACAGAGCAGGACGTCTACATCGCCGGCAAGAATTGACGCATTGATCTCATCCCAGGCGGTCACGTTGGCGGAGTTAATAGAGACTGCCGTAATACCTGCACGCTCGGNNAGTGCTGTAGCAACAAAATACACAGCAGACTTGCCCCAACCGGTGCGCTGGACCACCAACGTTCGAGAACGATCCTCAACCAGAGACTTAATTGCTGACCACTGGTCTTCACGCAACGAAACATCGCTGCGTCCAACCAGCGCTCGCAAGAACTGTTGCGCTTGCGCATGCAGAGACTGAGTATCGGTTTGGCCGACACCCTCGCTTTGAGCGGCCTCAACACTATCCTCTGGTACGAACGGTTCAACGCTGGCAGGCTGTACCTCGTGCTCCAGCGTCACACCGCTGCCAACCGTAGGGTCGCCTGACGCAGACCCGGCAAGAACCCGCGCACCGATGTTCGATTCTGCGTGATACGGAACATCGAGCCCCGAGAAATCCAGACTTGGCTCTTCACTAGACTGTGAAGGCTCAAGCGTTCGTGCGTCAACCGCCGAAACACCCTTNNGTGCGCCAGGCGGGATCTTGGAAAGATCCGGCATGGCAGAAAAACGCTTGGGCCCTTTGGCTGCCACAGGGCCAAGAACAGCGCCCTCGCCCTCCGTAGAACCCGAGGCATTCGTGTTGCCAGTTGTACCAGCCACATCAGATGCGTCAGGGGACTGGAAAGCATCGGGCGAATCAGGGTTCTGTGAACGGCTCATTACTCAAGACTATGGCTAAACAAACCGGATGCAGTTCTATACACACCCGCCAGAAAATCACACAAACACCACACATAAACTCGGCCATAGTTTCTTTACAGGCGAGGTTGCCGCAGATCACACAACCACGTAGCGGACGCGCACACTGGCCAAAAGTGTTCGAACGTAGAATAGAGGGCGTGAACACACGCGATTCTCAAGCTGACGGTACCGCAAGCCTCTTGGCACAAGCCGCCGATTCGTCGAAAAGAACCACCAGCCTCCCCGTAGCGCGCGAAGGCGTGCGCGGCGAAACCCCATACGGTGCACCACAACTCGACGTCCCATACCAGCTCAACNNAAACCCTTACGCGCCGAGCCCCGCTGTCATCGCGCGCATAGCCAGCGAAGTCACCAGCGCTGCCGCAACTCTCAACCGGTACCCAGATCGCGACTTTCACCAACTGCGCCAAGACCTCACAACGTACCTAGCCAAAGAAGCTGGAGTAACCCTCGCTGAGGAGAACATCTGGGCTGCCAACGGATCCAACGAAATCATGCTACACATCTTGCAGGCCTTCGGTGGTCCGGGGCGCACCGCGCTCGCATTCACACCCGCGTACGCAATGTACAGCGAGTACGCACGTGACACACTCAC
>DFNY01000006.1:2773-6193 GCA_002376595.1 Jonesiaceae bacterium UBA3555
CCTCACCAGCCCTAACAACCCAACCGGAACAGCGCTGGCAATTGACGAGATTCGCGCAATCGCGGATATCGCAAACACCATTGATGTAGACGGCGGACCCGCATTGGTTGTTGTTGATGAAGCCTATGCAGAGTTCAGGCGTGCCGGGTCTCCCTCCGCACTCAAACTCCTAGAGCAATACCCAAACCTCGTAGTCACACGCACCATGTCAAAGGCCTTTGCGCTCGCAGGCGGACGAATAGGTTACCTGGCCGCCGACCCGCGAATAGTTGACCTCCTGCGCGTAGTACGCCTTCCGTACCACCTTTCCTCTGTGACCCAAGCGGTGGCCCGTGGAGCATTAGCGCACGCCGATGAGCTGTTGTCAGCCGTTGCACAACTACGCAACGAGCGCGACGAACTTGTCACCTGGCTACGGCAGCAGNNCTTTGGCAAGGACTGCTTGACCAAGGCGTGCTGATTAGAGAGTCTGGGCCAGAAGGCTGGCTCCGCGTTACCGTTGGAACGCCAGAAGAAATGTCCGCATTCAAAAACGCACTTCAAAAGGAGCTGGCCAAATGAGCGAAACCGCTGCGCCACGTGTGGCACGCATTGAACGAACCACGTCAGAGTCTTCCGTTCTAGTTGAACTCAACCTTGATGGAACAGGAAAAACTGACATCTCCACGTCCGTACCGTTCTATGACCACATGCTCACGGCTCTGGGTAAGCACTCACTCATTGACCTCACCGTTAAAGCCACCGGTGACACCCACATCGATGCACACCACACCGTTGAAGACACTGCGATTGTCATTGGTGAGTGCCTTCGGATTGCATTGGGCAACAAGGCTGGAATCGGCCGTTTTGGTGACGCCCTAGTACCGCTGGATGAAGCATTGGCACAGGCTGTTGTGGACGTATCTGGTCGGCCATACTGTGTGCATGAAGGCGAGCCAGCCGGACAAGAATTCCACCTCATCGGGGGACACTTCACCGGCTCACTCACCCGCCACGTGCTCGAATCCATCGCACACCACGCAGGTATTTGCATCCACATGCGAGTACTGGCAGGACGCGACCCACACCACATCGTAGAAGCGCAATTCAAAGCGTTGGCACGAGCACTGCGTAGCGCAGTGGCACCAGACCCACGCGTACAAGGAGANNTGTGAGCCAGGAACCAACAGCGACTCCACCTGTGTCAGTACTCCTGACGCAGGTGGAATCCGCACAAGCTCTCGCAGCAACTCTTGCAATAAACAAGATCAGCGCTGTTGTGGTGCCATCACCAATCGGTGCCTACGCAGTCAGCGCAAATGCATCCAAAGAAGGCGCCGAGGAAATGGCAAAGGCATTCACGCTCTTTGTCAAAGCAGTTCCAGCAATTCTAGTCCGAAACGAGCAAGGCCGCATGCTTGCCAACCAGTGGGAAGCAGGAGCGGTAACTGGAAAACTGCCTGCAGCGCTCGTCATGGATGGCGCTCCACATGAACTCGAAGACGTCTTGTTTGGAGTTGTAGACCCCAGTGACGTTGAAGGTGCGATTGATACGTCCAAGATCGGGCGGTTCAAAGCCATCACAATGCTGCGCAAGGTAACCAAGCAGCAGAAGAAGATCGCGCAAGCGCGCGCCGCACGCGAAGCAAGCGAGGCCTGATGGTTAACGTAGCGGTTCTTGACTACGGGTTCGGAAACGTTCGATCGGCAGTGCGGGCACTTGAACACGTTGGCGCAACTGTAAGCCTCACCTCAGCCTACGACGAAGCTTTCAACAGCGACGNNTCAGTCAACGGTCCTCGACTCATTGAACGCAGGCTTTCCGGGGGCCGTCCCGTGCTCGGAATTTGCGTTGGAATGCAGGTAATGTTCGATTCCGGAAACGAACACGGACACGAAGCCGAAGGCTTGGCTCAATGGCCTGGACAGGTCACCCAGCTGGATGCGCCAGTCATTCCGCACATGGGCTGGAACACCATTGAAGCGCCCGAAGGAACGGTTCTCTTTGATGGTCTGGAAAATGAGCGGTTCTACTTTGTGCACTCCTACGCCGCGCAAACGTTCACCCTAGGGCAAGACGAGCCGGAAGACTGGGCATTCGCAGCACCAAAAGTAACGTGGGCAACCCACGGAACTCGGTTCGTAGCGGCCGTGGAAAATGGTGTTCTGAGTGCCACTCAGTTCCACCCAGAGAAGTCTGCGGATGCCGGTGCACACATGCTCGAGAACTGGATAGGTTCCTTCAAGTAGAGCCAGTGCGCTGGAAGCAGACCATAACTAAGGCAGCACCTGCTGGAATGCTCCGGAAGGGGCAACGCTTGCTGGGAGCAGACCTAGCTGGCAGAGAATGCTGGTAGCCAGTTCGGATGGCCCTTTGGGGGCCTGCCTCAGGCTTGAGCCCCTGCTGCGGCCTCTAAAACTTGATACATGCAATGAGACTTAACTAAAGGACAAGTGAAATGACCAAACGTTTGGAGCTCCTTCCCGCAGTCGATGTTGTTAACGGCGAGGCAGTGCGCTTGGTACAAGGCGAAGCTGGATCCGAAACATCGTACGGTGATCCGCTCACCGCTGCGCTCGAATGGCAGGCTGGCGGCGCTGAATGGCTTCACCTCGTGGATCTCGATGCTGCGTTCGGACGAGGCTCAAACGCGGAGCAACTGGCTCATGTAGTTTCCCAGCTTGATCTGAAGGTTGAGCTGACCGGTGGTATCCGTGATGATGAATCGCTAGAGCGGGCTCTAAGCACTGGCTGCGTTCGCGTAAACCTGGGTACCGCGGCGATTGAGAACCCTGAGTGGACTGCCCGAGTTATCGAACAATACGGCGACAAAATTGCTGTTGGCCTGGATGTTCGCGGTACCACCTTGGCTGCACGCGGATGGGTTAAAGAGGGCGGCAACCTGTGGGAGGTTTTGGATCGCCTCAACGAGGCCGGATGTGCGCGATACGTGGTCACTGATGTAACCAAGGACGGCACACTGCAGGGTCCAAACCTCGATTTACTGAAGGATGTATGTTCGCGCACCGATGCTCCGGTTGTTGCATCCGGAGGAATTTCAAGTTTGGCGGACATTGAAGCGCTCAACTCACTGGTTCCATTTGGGCTTGAAGGCGCAATCATTGGTAAGGCGCTTTACCACGGTGCATTTACGCTTTCGCAGGCACTGGACATTGTGGGCAGGCCATGACCGGTAAGGCACTGCCTCCTGGGTCCGTGTTCTCTGGCGACGACGGCTCAGCAGACCCTCAGCTGGCAGACCTCCTATTGGGGCACAGCATGCGTGCCACCAGCCTGGAGAAGGTGGTGGAGCGCCTCGCTCAGGTTCGTGTGCTGGTTCCAGTCTTGGCTTCGCTAGACAAGGAAGGCTTTACGGAGACCGGCGAAAAGTATGACAAGGAAGCTTCTGCTGGAATCGTGGCGCTTGAGGCGCCCGATGG
>DFNY01000006.1:6282-8085 GCA_002376595.1 Jonesiaceae bacterium UBA3555
GAGCATATTGCCCGCGCACACGCTGAACCCGGAAGGACCGCAGAGGTTGCGGTTGTCCTTGGTATCGATGCGGGGCTCAACCGGGCCGGGCTGAATGAAGTGCTCGCTTTGGTCAACGCTGCGCTAGCTGGATCAACTCTGATCTCTGAACGAGTTGATTCTCTGGAACTGCGTATCGGCAAAGCCTAGTTGTTGATAGTAATGGAGCCCACCGCTCATCGCGGTGGGCTCCATTTTTCTGTCTAGCGCTGACACGTAGCGGTAGATTGTTCCTCGAAGCCTTCATCTTGGCCCAAAATGTCCAGAAGCGTCGACACTGGAATGATGTAGGACTCNNCGTACACCACACCCACTAGGCGCCCCTCATCGTCGAGAACCGCAGAGCCAGACGAACCGTGTTCCACTTCTGCAGACGAGTACAAGACTTCTCCCAAGTTCTCGTTGAGAGGATCCTTCGTGTACTTGATAGCTTCACCTGACGTCACAGTGAGCTTCCCACCATTGGGATAACCAACAACAGTTAAGTGATCACCCGGCTTTGGATCGTTGTCAGCGAGTACAGGGAATGCTTCGAGTTCCTCAGTGGTTCGAACCAGAGCTAAGTCAGCAATTCCGGCAACTGAGGAATTCGTGACAGATACATCCTTGCCGTCATAGGTGTTGAGCTGGAGTTGGGCAGTGCCTTCCACAACATGACGGTTTGTAATGAGCGTATGCGCATCGATAGCAAAGCCGGTGCCTCGCGTCACACTGGTGCAACTGACATTCCGTACTCGCACAGCCATTCGCTGGGCTTCGCTAAATCCGTAGGGTGTTAGGTTTCCTTGCGGTGCGGCCCGATTCTCGCTTGTGAGCGCTGGGATGTAGGAATCTGGCACAGCTGGGGGAGTAGAAGGCAGAACCGAGCAACTCGCACATGCTCCTACAAGGAATAATGCCGCGACTAACCTGACTGGTGCTGAAATCACGGCTATTCCTGCAGATCGTCAATCAAGTTGTTGTGCCGGTCAATTGCATCCTGGCACGTGGAGATCATCGAATCTTGCATGTTCATAAGGGAGTCTCGCTGGGCGCTTATCGTCTGTGACGCTGTCGTAATAGCCTCGGTGTCTCGCTCGTCCACGGGTTTGAGTGCTTGCGATGCCACTACACTCTGTGCATTGGATATTTCGGTGAGGTACGAATTGGCCTTGTTTTGGAGGGTGAGGCACTGGGCTAGGTCCGCGGAAATCCCCAACGATTCGGTGGCTACCGCGAAGGTGTCTTCGGCCCTGATTCGCTGTTGTTCGCGGTCATCCGAAGCCTCCGCCTTCTCGTTCGCCAGTTCTGAAATGCGTTGCTGGGCGGTAGTTAGTTGTGAACGTGTGGCCTCTAAGGAAGCCCGTGCCGATTCAAGTTCTTCAGTGGTCTGGGCAATAGTCAGTCCGAGTTCTTGGTTCGCTTGGTGCGTCGCTTCGCCAAAGTCGGACCAGCGTACTGCCAAGTACGTGACATATGCACATGCGCACACCAGCACACCGATAATGACACCAAGAATTAGTGTCTTCGATGGCGCCTTGAGCTTCGCCTCGCGTGATCCCCTTGGAGACTGGTATCGCTGGTTGGCACCAACGTCACTGGCGTGGGTGTTGAAGTACCGGCTAGCAGCGCTTAGCTCACTTCGCACACCTTGCAGCTCAATGTTGTTGTGGGCATCCGGAACGCTTTGAGAATCGGCAGAGGCGCGTCGAGGCACCCCAGCCGCGTAGTCACCTAGCGGCTCGGATGGACCATTGGGAACCTGGGGGCCTGTCAACTTACGGG
>DFNY01000006.1:8099-10633 GCA_002376595.1 Jonesiaceae bacterium UBA3555
ACCGGTGCGGAGGTCACAACCAAAGCTGCTAGAGCGTTGATTAGTTTCCGGGCCTCGTCTAGGTCGGTGAGTTCTTCGGCGTCTGCAGAATCAGCGAGCCCACACTTCACGGCAGCTGCACTCATCATGTGCACAGCGGAGGTCACAATGACCTCTACGGCGGCAACGTCTGCGATGTCTCGTAGCGCTTCTTGTTCTGCCACGCCGGAGGGCGCCGGCGGCGTTGTCGGTGCTTCTGTTTGGCTATCTGGAGTTTGAGCGGAGAGGCGAACTGGAGCTTCTTCGCCCACGTTGTGCTGAGTCATAAAAGTATTGTCCCAAAGATTTAGGGTTTCGGCGTCCACCTTGCGCAGGATAACTTGGGCGATTGGTGGCCCTAATGTACTTTCTTCCCGCTTTGATCCGGGCAAAAGAAACGGGCCGGGGTGCGGAACTCGTAGTTCCGCACCCCAGCCCACCTATAGAAGCCGTTGCCTTAATGTGCTACAGCCGCACGCAATGCAGCGCCCAAGTGTTCNNATCTCGTGAACGGTGATGCCGTTACCCTGGCCAGTGAGGGTCTCAAGGAAACGTGCGCGAGCAGCGTCATCAAAGACGTTGCGGTAGAGGTTGCCAGGCTGAGCGAAGTCAGAGTCGTTCTCTCGCAAGGTGTATGCGGAACGGGTCAGTTCGCCGTCAACTTCCCAGTTCACTTCGCCTGCACGAGCCTCGTCTGCGGCTGGGTAGCCGAACGAGTTCGTGTTGTGAACTGGCGTGTTGTAGTCGTTGAACTGGTAACGCATATTGCCCTCGTGCTGGTAGTTGAAAACTTCAGCAGCGTGTGGCTGGTTGACTGGGAGCTGGTTGTAGTTAGCTCCGATGCGGTAGCGCTGTGCGTCCGGGTAAGCAAACGAACGGCCAAGCAGCATCTTGTCTGGGGACAGGCCGATTCCTGGAACCAAGTTGGATGGGGAGAATGCAGCCTGCTCAATTTCTGCAAAGAAGTTGCGTGGGTTGCGGTTGAGGGTGAGCTCTCCAACCTTGATCAGTGGGTAGTCGGCGTGCGGCCATACCTTGGTCAAATCAAATGGGTTGGTGTGGTAAGTCTTCGCGTCATCGAAAGGCATGACCTGAACGTGTGCGTCCCACACTGGGTTCTCGCCGCGATCGATTGCTTCGAATAGGTCGCGTCGGTAGAAGTCAGCGTCCGCACCAGCAATGCGCTCAGCCTCTTCATTGGAGATGTTTTCAACACCCTGGCGCGAGATGAAGTGGTACTTGACCCAGAATTTCTCGCCGGCTTCGTTCTCCCACGAGAAGGTGTGCGAGCCGTAACCGTGTANNGGTGGGCGAGCCGTAACCGTTCATGTGGCGCCATGACTTTGGCAAGCCGCGGTCACCCATGAGGTAGGTCACCTGGTGAGCGGACTCTGGCTGTAGGGTCCAGAAGTCCCACTGCTCGTCAGCGTCGCGAAGGCCCTTGCCATTGCGCTTCTGGCTGTGGATGAAGTCAGGGAACTTGATGGCGTCGCGGATGAAGAACACTGGCGTGTTGTTACCAACGATGTCGTAGTTACCCTCGGTGGTGTAGAAGCGAAGGGAGAACCCACGCACGTCGCGCCAAGTGTCAGGGGAGCCCTGCTCGCCGGCAACGGAGGAGAAGCGGAGTAGAGTCTCGGACTTTGCACCTTGCTGGAATACGGCAGCCTTGGTGTACTTTGATACATCCTCGGTAACTACGAATTCACCGAAGGCGCCGCCACCCTTTGCGTGTGGGTTACGCTCTGGCACGCGCTCACGGTTAAAGGAAGCCAACTTCTCAATCAAGAACCGGTCGTGGAGTGCGGTAATGCCGTCCGCTCCAGTGGTCAGCGAGTGCTGGGAACTCGCGATTGGTGACCCGTTCTGGGCTGTAGTGAAATTCTGGGTAGACATGAAAGGCTATCCAACTTTCTATTGTGGGTTGTGCAATATCTATGAGTGCGGCTTGCCATGAACTCAAACAGCAAATCTGAGGTCGGGCAAAGCCTAGCNNCCTCGAACTAGGAGGAGCGGCAAGATCTGCAGTCTTTTGAGCGTGGGCGCAGTCTTGGCAAAGTCCCCAATAGTTGACCTCTGCAACTGAAACATGAAAGCCATGTGAATCCGAGGGAGCCAAACATGGCGCATGACCAATGGAGCAGTCGACGTCTTCGATCCGTCCGCAGCCGGTACAAATTAGGTGGTGATGATTGTCGCCAACCCGCAGCTCATATCTCGCCGGGTGACCCGCGGGCTCAATCGTGTTGATCAGTTTGTGCTCGGTAAGTGCGTGGAGAGCGTCGNNGTGACTGCAATATCGCGAGGCGGATTGCGACCACACGCAGTCCGCGCTCACGCAAGAGTGCTTCGAATCCAGTAGTTGGCATGGCAATAACACTAACACTTAAACTGGAAACGTTCCATTTTTGGAATCGTTCTGCTCTTGCCTCGCACTTAATGCAGTAGGTAATCCCCTTAGTAGTCACTAGGGCTGCAACACAAGAAAGGCTGCAAGCAGAATAGAATCGCACTGC
>DFNY01000205.1 GCA_002376595.1 Jonesiaceae bacterium UBA3555
CTGCGCGAAATCTTTGCGCAATTGCTGAACATTGACGTTGCCAAATTGATCGCTCTGGGTAACTCGAGCCTAGAGATCATGCACGACCTCATCGTATTCTCGCTGCTATACGGTACATCGGACTCCGAGAGTCCATGGTCCAAGGAAGAGACCGTTAAGGTTCTCACCCCCGTTCCTGGCTATGACCGCCACTTCGCTATCTGCGAGGGCTTTGGTTTCACCATGATTCCGGTGCCACTGAGCCAAGACGGACCTGACATGGACGTGGTGAAGGAACTCGTAGCTAATGATCCAAGCATCAAGGCAATGTGGTGCGTTCCAACGTACTCAAATCCAACCGGCGCCACCTATAGCGAAGAAGTGACCAGGGAACTGGTTTCTATGAGCACTGCAGCCTCGGACTTCCGCATCATTTGGGACAACGCCTACGCAATCCACACCCTTGCCGACGAAGCCCCCAAGGCCCATGACATAGTTGCATTTGCTGAACAAGCAGGTAACCCAAACCGTCCGTTGGTGGTTGCCTCAACCTCGAAAATTACGTTCGCTGGTGCCGGAGTGGCATTCTTTGGCGCATCGGCGGCTAACCAAGCATGGTTCCAGAAGCACGCCGGAAAGCGCTCAATTGGCCCAGACAAAGTCAACCAGTTGCGTCACCTGAAGTTCTTTGGTTCCGCGCAGGGCGTCATCGAACACATGGCAAAGCACCGCGACATTTTGAAGCCAAAGTTCGACGCCCTTCTGAACATCCTCGATGCAAAGCTAGGCGGTTTGGGAGTTGCTACCTGGACTGAGCCAGAGGGCGGCTACTTTGTTTCTTTGGATGTTGTGCCCGGTACGGCGCAGCGCGTTGTGCAACTTGCTAAAGAAGCAGGAATCTTACTTACTGCTGCAGGTTCTGCATTCCCACTAGGGCAGGACCCTTTGAACACCAACATTCGTTTGGCTCCTTCTTTCCCACGCCTTGATGAGGTGAAGGATGCCTNNTCACGCTGATCAGCTAGGAGACAGATCGTGGCTCAGCAAGACCCCGTGCCGGTGGAACTGACTTCGACTGAGCACACCGATTCACCAGCGGACTTGACCTCGAAAACAAAGGCAATTCCGCCGGAACTTGATCGTCTGCAACGTGAATTAGTTCTAGCCGAACAACGCACTGATTCGGCTAGAACTTCACGTAACAAGGAAATCGCTCGGCTACGTGATGAACTCAAGATCAGCCAATACAGGATTGCGAAGTGGCTTGGTGTCACGGAACGCGCGGTCATGTTGATGGCAAAGCAAGGCCGCGAGGAATCGCACTAACTAATTCAGAATCGCAAGACAGCCCCGCGGTATCGTTCGAGCCTTGTGGTCTAGCACCAGCCCTGTGGTCTAGCACCAGCCCCAAGGTCTCGTTCCAGACTTGGACGGAGCTCCGTGCAGGACTGTTTCAAGTAGGCGGATCGCGCCGGCTTTGGATAATGGGTTGTTTCCGTTGCCGCATTTTGGTGACTGTACGCAGGCCGGGCAACCGGCGGCGCAACCGCAGGTTCGTACTGCATCCAAGGTTGCCTGCAACCAAAGCCGTGCTTGTGCGAATCCGCGTTCTGCAAATCCTGCTCCGCCAGGTAGTGCATCGTATACAAACACGGTGGCTCGTTCGGTATCAATGTGTAGGGCAGTGGATACACCACCGAGGTCCCAACGGTCACAGGTGGCAAGAAGAGGCAGAAGACCGATGGATGCGTGCTCGGCAGCGTGAAGTGCGCCGGGTGCTTCTTCCATGTCTAGGCCGGCGACTTCGAGCACGTCCGCAGATACGCTCCACCATGCAGCGGTGGTGTTCAGTGTACGGACCGGCAGATCTAGGGGGTCGTTGGACAAGATTTCCCCTGATGGGATGCGCCTGCGGTTGAAGGCTACGACTTGGCCATGCACATTGACGGTTCCGAATCCCCACTCAACATGTGGGCGTTCGTGTGGATAGGCACCGGGGAGTGGAACTTCCCAATTTTCGGAGCGCAGTTCTTCAACTATTTCAATGGATGTGACGTCACGTGACCACGTTGTATAGGTGACGGGTTCTCTGTCTACGAAGGCTACCGACTCTGAGTAGTCGTATTCCGCCACAACGTACGTTGCACCTTGGTGTACATACACTGCGCCGTTATGTACTTGACCATCTGCTGCGGCGGCGTCCACCGTTCCAAGGAGTCTGCCGGATTCGCGTTCAACAACCTGTACTGGGTTTCCACCTTCACCACGGATGTTGGTGAAGTCTGCAGCGTTTTGCTCATGAGTCCAGTACCAGCCAAGATCCCTACGACGCAGGGTTCCACGCGCAACCAACTGATTGAGAAGTTCAGCGGCAACTTTTCCGCCAAATGCTTCAAGCTCGTTGGGCTGCAGTGGAAGTTCGGCAGCAGCGGAGCATAAGTGACCGGTCAATACATAAGGATTGGTTGGGTCGAATACGGTGGCTTCGATCGGTGTATCAAATATGGCTGACGGGTGGTTGGCTAGGTAGGTGTCTAGGGGGTCTTCTCTAGCTATGAACACTACGAGGCCTTCAGCACCTGCTCGTCCCGCGCGTCCTGCCTGTTGCCATACGGAGACTCGCGTACCGGGCCAACCAATGATGAGCACGGCGTCGAGGCCAGAGATGTCTACGCCCAGTTCCAGTGCATTGGTTGTGGCTAGAGCCAGAAGATCACCGGATCGGATTGCCGATTCTAGAGCCCGCCGTTCCTCGGGCAGGTACCCTCCGCGGTAGGCGGCAATCTTGTGGGGCAGGCGCGTATCAACACTGTGCAGGAGATCCTGTGTATGAGTGGCCACGTTCTCTGCGGTGCGTCGTGAGCGTGTGAAAGCCAAGGTCCGAGCTCCATGCGAAGCAAGGTCCGCGAGCAACTCTGCCGCTTCAGACGATGCCGGCCGTCGAGGCTGATCCACTGCAGGTGCATCAAAGATCGCGCCGTCACTGGTTGCACCAGACGTAAGTTCATCATCAAGAGCGTCGAAGGGAACAGCCCCAAAAGGATCGTTAGTAGGTACACCGAGCTGATTAAGTACATCAAAACGAGGATCTGGGCCATTAGCTGGAGCAAAGCCAGACATGAACTCAGGTAATGGGGAATTGTCGAACGGCACCATGATGGGCGGTTCCCACAGAGCAAAGAGTTTTCGACCAGATGGTGACGCATCCTGCGTCACGGCCTCCACCTGCTCAACGGAAACACCAACAAGCCGAGCTGCACTCACAGCCGGTTCGGCAGTCGTCGCAGACGCAACTATGAAGGTGGGCNNGCGCCCGCTGGAACTAGACCCCTGGTAGTACCGAGCAATTCGCTGAAGGCGGCGCATAACTAAGGACACATGAGCACCGAACACACCGCGATAGGAGGGACCCTCGTCGATAATGACGAATTTGAGGCGCTTGAAAAAGCGCGACCAGCGGGCATGCGACGGAAGCATTGAGTAGTGCAGGAAATCAGGGTTAGTTAGCACAACGTCGCTGTGCGCTTGGATCCATCTGCGTGACTCAAAAACGGTGTCGCCATCGCAGGTATCCACCGCTATGTCAGTCATTTCCGCAGCTTTAAGCAGTGACAACACCGAATGCAGCTCGTCTTGGGCCAGAGCCTTCGTGGGAGACAGATACAGCACGGACCCACGTGCGTGCACAGACTCAATACGATTGATGTCCATGCCAGCGGAGCGGATGGAACTGAGCGCTGGGACCCAATAGGAAAGCGACTTTCCGGAGCCAGTGGAGGTAGCCAGGGCTACATGTTTGCCGTTCCATGCTGCGTCGGCGGCCTGAACCTGATGCAGCCATGGGAACTGAGCGCCCTTGCGTGCCAGTCCTTGGCGGAGTTCTTCTGGAACCCATTGCGGCCAGTGCGAAGTCACGCCTTCTCGCTGTGGAATTTCGTGTACAAACTTCAACTGATCTTGGCGCCGTCCACCGGCGGTCAAGATATCTAGGAGTTGGTCTGCACTCTTCACCCAAACATTGTCCCACTGGCGCAGGCACTTGCGGAGCGATCACTCAGACAGCGCGCGGCGCTATCCGCGGCGTAAATCGCGATGAACCCGAGCGGACGCAGACATGCCACCGTCAACATCGAACCGGAGGCCGTTCTAGGACCTAGTTCCTAGCGTAAAACAGTGGTCCAGGTCACCTCCTATTAACTTTGTGAGACACGCCAAAAGGGCGTTTCGCGCAAACACGCCGCACCAAAGTGAACAAACGGTTAACAGGAACGGAAAGATTACTAAATTCGGTTACGCAGAGTTGAAACACCCATCACGATGGAAGAGTGAACGAGATGACCCTACTCGTCCTTGTCGTGATGACTGCACTTGCCTTCGACTTTACGAATGGCTTCCACGACACGGGCAACGCAATGGCTACGTCAATCGCTACGCGAGCACTAAAGCCAAAAACAGCTGTCACACTCTCAGCTGTACTGAACCTAGTTGGTGCCTTCCTGTCGCTTGCAGTTGCTGCAACGATCGCTAAGGGCATCGTCGACGCTAACGTGATCACGCTTGAGGTTGTCCTCGCGGGTCTTGTTGGTGGAATCGTCTGGAACTTGCTTACCTGGCTGTTTGGAATCCCTTCTAGTTCTTCCCACGCTCTTGTGGGTGGAATGGTTGGTGCGGTTCTGATGGCTGTTGGAACTAGTGGCGTTATTTGGACTGGCGTGATTTCAAAGGTTGCACTGCCTGCGATCATCGCTCCAACCTTGGCAATCTTGGTGGCAGCAGTTGGTACGTGGCTGGTTGCCCGTATTACTCGCACCGTTCCTGCGGCTCAGCAGGATAAGGCGTTCCGTTGGGGCCAGATTGGCTCCGCATCGCTGGTTTCGCTGGCACACGGTACAAACGACGCTCAGAAGTCCATGGGTATTATCTTGCTGGCGTTGATCGCTGCCGGTGAAGCTGCTCCTGACTCCAGCGTTCCGTTCTGGGTAATCGT
>DFNY01000076.1:0-1864 GCA_002376595.1 Jonesiaceae bacterium UBA3555
GAGGATCCTGCTGATCGGGTGATGCGTGGCCCTGGGTCTCCCACGGTTGCCGATTTTACCGGCGCTAGCGCTCGGCTTACTGGGGCTGCGGAGGTGGTTCGGGTTCCGGTGTCGAACGGGTTGGCCGCGATTTCGGTTCCGAGCTGTTCAAAGGTGTGCGCTAGAGCTGCTGCACTGCGAGGGCGTTCTAGAGGGTCTTTGGCCAGCATGCGCATCACGAGTTCAGAGAGCGCCTTGTGGGTTGCTCGTGGCAGTGGGGGGACCGGCTCGTTTACGTGTGCANNCACTGGAGTTTTTCCTGTGAAGGGACGGTTACCTGCGATTGCTTCGTAGGCCACGATTCCGAGCGCGTAGATGTCGGAAGCTCCGGTAGCGGGCCGTCCGATTGCTTGTTCAGGTGAGAGGTACTGGGCGGTTCCCATGACCATGCCTGCTGCGGTCATAGGTACTTGGTTGGTTGCGAGCGAGACCCCAAAGTCAGTGATCTTGACGTCGCCGGAGTGCTCAATGATGATGTTGCCCGGCTTGATGTCGCGGTGCACAACTCCACCCACGTGGGCTGCATGCAGTGCACGTGAGGTCTGCGCGAGTATTTTGAGTAGTTTGGTTACTGGCAGTACCGGTTCGCGTTCAAGCACATCCGACATGGGTTCGCCGTGTACGAGTTCCATGACGAGGTAGGCAGAGCCGTCTTGCTCACCGTAGTCGTAGAGCTGCGCAATGTGGGCGTGTGAAAGCGATGCAGCGTTGCGAGCCTCTACTCGGAATCGGTTGAGGAAGTCGGCATTCCCAACGAATTCTTCTTTAAGTACTTTGATCGCGATGTCGCGGGCTAGGGATTCGTCCTTAGCAACCCAGACTTCTCCCATACCGCCTACGGCAATTTGCCGCACTAGGCGATAGCGACCACCTAAAGCTAATCCTGGTTGTGGTTTCACTTGCTCAGCACCGCCTCGAGGATTGCGCGCGCGATTGGTGCCGCAATGCGTCCACCCGTAGCTTCGCTTCCGGCAGAGCCGCCGTTTTCAACTACAACTGCCACAGCGATTTGAGGGTCATACGCGGGCGCAAATCCGGTGAACCACGCGTGTGGTTCGTTGGAATTTCCCGTCTCGGCGGTTCCGGTTTTGCCGGCTACTTGGATTCCGCTGATTTGTGCGGCGGTTCCTGAGCCGTTGTTAACCACTGCAATCATCATGTCTGTGAGTTCTTCGGCGGTGCGTGCGGAGATGGGACGGTCGAGGACCTTCGGTTTGGTTTCTTCGACTACGGAGAGGTCTGAGGTGCGTACTCGGTTGACTAGGTATGGCTGCATCATGGTGCCNNCACTTGGAGTGGGGTTACTCGTACGTCTTGCTGACCAATGGCGGAAAGCGCAACTTGTGCGTCGTTTTGGCCTGAGGGGTACCGGCTTGGCGTGACTTTTAGTGGGACGTTGAGGTCTGCGCCGAATCCGAACTTCTCGGCCTGTGCTGCGATTTTGTCCTCGCCGAGGTCGTTTCCGAGGATCGCGAAAGCGGTGTTGCAACTGATCCGCAGTGCGTCTGAGAGGGACATTTCACCGCTGGACGAGCATGAGGATCCGCCGAAGTTCCGAAGGTCGGTTTTGGTGCCAGGAAGTGTGTAGGTCTTTGGTGCTTCCACGGTGTCAGTTGAGTTGAGTCCGTTTTCAATTGCTGCAGCGGCAGTCACTAGCTTGAAGGTTGATCCAGGCGGGTAGGTGTCACCTGCGATTGCGCGGTTCACCATGGATTTGTCCGGGTCTTCTGAGAGCTTCTTGTAGTTTGCGGTGACGTCGTTCGCGTTGTGACTTGCTAGGTCGTTGGGGTCGTATGAAGGGGTTGACACCATGGCGAGGATGGCA
>DFNY01000076.1:1936-5737 GCA_002376595.1 Jonesiaceae bacterium UBA3555
CATTGAGGAATTCGTTTGATGAGCGCTCAATTCCGGTGCGGCCGTACACAACTGAGTAGAACCCAGTGACGGGTGCGTAGAGCTTTCCGTCGGTGTAGGTGCGTTGGTACTTGTAGTTTGTGGACACCGGTGTGGAGTAGGCAACGGATTCGCCCTCCACCACGATCGGTCCGCGGTTGGTTCCAAATTCGCGGTAGAGCGAGCGAGTGTTTCTGGAGTCGGCGTTGAGGCTCGGGGCTTGGATGAACTGCACCCAAGTGGATGCGCCAAAGAGGAACAGGAACAGGATGAGGGAGTCTATCCAGAGTCTGCGCAGTGGCTTGTTCATGGGCGGTCATCCTCTCCGGTGTCGGCGGCTGAGTCTGCGGTGTTGGCTGAGACGGAAACGAGTTCAGTGTCGTCGGTTGGGCGGCTTCGTTGAGCGCGCGGCGCTACCGAAGGTGGCAGTGATGATGCAGGTGGCGGTGGTGGGGTACCTAGATCGAAACGTGGCGCAGTTGGCTGTTGGGCACTAGGCACAGCTGGCTGCGGGGCGCTGTGCGCCGAGGTTTGGTCCGCGGCAATCTCGGTGGACGATCCCTGAACACCGATGTATTCGGTTGAGTCGGAACTGCGAGTAGCAGGTGCGGCCGTGGCAGAGTCTTGAGCCAGCCCGAATCGGTGCACTTCGGTTTTCTGCGCTTCGGATGGGCCAAACGAGCCTGCTTCTTCGGTGGAGTTGGCGTAGCTTCGAGTGCTTCGCCTTAGAACCACCCCTGTGAGTCCGCTGGCTGCGTTATCTGTTTCTCCTACCTCGCCCACGTACTGCACTGAGGCGCCGGGGGTGCGACGTCCTAGTGGTTCGTTGCTGAACTGGGTTTCTGGATCGGTGAACTCGTTCGGGGACTCTGGGGTGCCATTACGGCTGCCGCTTCCGCGCAGTGGGAGAGGNNCGCGTTATCTGAGATGCGCAGCAAGAGACCAACGATGATCCAGTTTGCTAGGAGTGAGGATCCGCCATAGGCAAGGAATGGTGTGGTGAGTCCGGTGAGCGGGATGAGGCGCGTGACGCCACCGATGACCACAAAGCACTGCCACGCCACAACAAAGGCCAAACCGCCTGCGAGGAGCTTTCCAAAGCCGTCTCGGGTGCTCAACGCTACTCTGAAGCCGCGTTCTACCAGCAGCATGTACATGGCTAGGATGGCGAACAATCCCACCATGCCTAGTTCTTCACCGAGCGACGGGATGATGAAGTCAGAGTATGAGAATGGCACAGATTGTGGGTTTCCTTGACCCCATCCGGTGCCGAATAGTCCTCCGCTGGCCATTCCAAAGAGTCCGCGCACGAGTTGCTCGGAAGTTCCCGACGCGTAGACGTCTGGGTCTAGCGCGTGGAGCCAGCCTTCGAATCGTTGTTGCACGTGAGCGAATTGGGTGAGTACTACTCCGGCGCCACCTGCGAAGAGCAAGCCACCAATGATGATCCAGCTGGTTCGTTCGGTGGCTAGGTACAGCATGGCCACGAACAGGCCGAAGAANNGCGCTGGGAGATCAGGATTCCCAGCGATGCGAGCCACACCAGCAGGATTGGTCCGAAATCTCGCATTCGGGGTAGGTGGAGGCCCAAGAATTTTGGTCCACCTATGGCGAGGCGATCCCGGTTTTCCACAAGGTAGGCGGCAAAGAATATGGCCAGCAGTATTTTGGAGAGTTCCGCTGGTTGGAGTGAGAACGGTCCAATGTTGATCCAGATCTGGGCGCCGTAGTGGCCGCGGCCAAGTCCTGGGATCAGCGGCGATAGAGCCAGTGCGATTGCCGCAATCATGAAGATGTACGAGTACCTGCGCAGCCAGCGGTGATCTTTGATGAAGATGAGCACGACGCAGGCTGCCGCGACTCCCACGCCGGTCCACATGACTTGCTTGATGGCCAGGGTGGTTTCTTTGGCTAGGTCGATCCGGAAGATCATGGCTAGCCCAATTCCATTGAGCGCCAACGCCAACGGCACGATCAGCGGGTCTGCAAACGGTGCGACCTTGCGCACCACCAGGTGCAGCACCAGTGCGATGGCGGCCATGGTGGCGGAATACACGTAGAAGTTAGCGGGTATGGACCCCTGGCCGGCTAAACCGATGTCCGCGTCCGCGAACATCGCGATCACGAGCGCAAGCACTGTTAAGAGAAGCTCGCTGCCGCGTCGATTTTTCACTGTTGTCGGCGGGGCGGGGCGCATGGTTAGTTCCCGCCTGTGCTGGTGTCAGTATTTGGCGACGATGTCGCTGGATCAGTGGTTGTCTCGCCCCAGGTGGTGGTTCCGTCTGTGGTTTGTGAGGACGGCGCAGAAGGATCCGTTGAAGGTGGGGTAGTTTCTGTGCCGGAAGTTTGAGTGTCAGAAGGCTCGGTGGCCGCTGGTTCTTGGACTTCGGCGTTGTTTACGGCCACTTCAGTTTCCAAGGCAGCAAGTCTGGCTTTGGCGTCTTCTAGCGACGTTGCCCGGATGGTGTTGTAGAGCTGTTGCGCTTCAAATGGTTTAAGGCTGCTAGGTTCGAGCTCCGAAGTCACCTGTGCAGACGACAAGTGGATTGGGCCCAATGACTGAGGGAAGCCGTTGAAGATGGCCACCTTGCCGTTGTGAACGCCAAGGAAGTACTGCTGGGAACCCCAGTAGTAGCCGCCATATCCAATACCGCCAACAAGTAGAAGCAGAAGCATCGAGTTCACTACGGTGCGCAGCACTCGACGTTTCGGTGCTGGCGCGTTGCCCAAGGCAATAAGGTCTTCATCGTCATCGTTGATCGGAGCAGCCGCTTTACGGGTCTGTTCCGATGGGGAAGACGTTCCAACAGATTCAGGGCTAGAGTTTGCTGCCAGAGCAGCCGCGCCCAAGGAAAGATTCCCGGTGGCTGGCTCAGGCTCTGGATCTGCGAGGCCTTCTTTGCGGGCAATTGCTTTAGCAATAACCGCATTGACGCGCTCATGCGCGTCTACCAACAGTTTGGTGGAATCCGACAGAGTCGCCGACTGATCAACCACAACGGGTACATCTGCGCCCAACGCCACGGAACCAACCGAGAGCGCGATCTGCTGCCTACGGTTCCCAGACGCACCGGCCACAGGGACGGGACGTGTGGCGTCGTCGTCCAGCTCAACCACATCAGCTATGACACAAGTGATGTTGTCACTACCGCCGCCACGCAGCGCCAACTGAATCAGGTACTCGCAACACAGTTCGAGGTCTGCCACATCACGTAGCGTCTGCTCCATGGTTTCAAACCGCACAAAGCCGCTCAAGCCATCGGAACACAGCAGCCAGCGGTCACCCGGGCGAGCTTCACGGATGGAAAGATCAGGGATCAAATCAAGTTCAAAGTCACCCAAAACCCGCATCACAACGGAGCGCTNNCCACCAAATGCTGCACAAACGTGTGGTCCTTGGTGACCTGGGTGAGCTTGCCATCGCGCAAAAGATACCCGCGAGAGTCGCCCATATGCGCCATGGCCAACTTGTTGTCACACAGCAAGAGACTGGTCACGGTGGTTCCCATGCCAGCCAAAGTGGAATGCGCCCGAGCTCGTTGAACCAAGTCAATGCGGGCGCGCTCAATGGCGTCACCCAGACGTTCAAGCATGTTGGAAGTAGTGAACTTTTCGTTGTTCAACGGCGCCATAGACGCAACACACAACGCGGAGGCAACCTCGCCACCGGCGTGGCCGCCCATACCGTCCGCGACCACTAGGAGTTGCTCGCCCGCAAACGCAGAGTCCTGATTATTAGCTCTGACCAGTCCAACGTCAGAGCGGGCCGAGAAACGTATTCCA
>DFNY01000073.1:0-2367 GCA_002376595.1 Jonesiaceae bacterium UBA3555
GAGGTACAGCCTGGTGAGGTACTGGCTCTCGTAGGTGAGTCGGGTTCCGGTAAGTCTGTAACCTCGATGACGGCATTGGGCTTGCTGCCAGGCAATGCACGCATCAACGGTGGCATCACAGTCACCGACAAGAAGGTAAATGAGCTCGACGGTTCAGGCCTTCGCCGCATGCGTGGTAAAGACGTGGCAATGGTGTTCCAAGAGCCAATGACCGCTCTGAACCCTGTTATCACCATCGGTAACCAACTCACTGAATCGTTGGAACTTCACAATGTCGCTCACGGCTCCCAAGCAGACGCGCGTGCCGTGGAGCTTCTCCGCATGGTTGGAATCCCTGAGCCTGAGCGCCGTGTGCTGCAATACCCACACGAGCTTTCTGGTGGTCAGCGTCAGCGCGTNNCATTGCGGACGAACCAACTACTGCGCTTGACGTTACAGTTCAAGCGGACATCCTTGACCTTCTTCGTTCGCTCAAAGACAAGCTGAACACAGGTATCTTGCTGATCACTCACAACATGGGTGTGGTAGCAGATATGGCTGATCGTGTTGCAGTGATGCTTAAGGGCGACATTGTGGAGCAGGGCACTGTTGAAGAGGTTTTGAACAACCCTCAACACGCCTACACCAAGCGTCTGCTCTCGGCAGTGCCTCACCTAGGCCAAGGCCCAGAACAGTTTGGTATTACTCGCACCGAGGTTCCAGAACTCAAAGAGGGCGAGAACTACGCGCTCAAGGTTGAAAACCTTGCTGTGGAATACCAATTGCTAGGCAAGCCGCCATTCCGAGCAGTTGACGGCGTGTCCTTCGACGTAAAGCCCGGAGAGATCGTTGGTTTGGTTGGTGAATCCGGCTCCGGAAAATCAACCATTGCTCGCNNGTGGCAAAGAAGAGCGTGCGCTTCGAAAGCGCGTTGGCGTGGTATTCCAAGACCCTGCGTCATCACTGAACCCACGTTTCCCAATCGGTGACTGCATCGCTGAGCCACTTGTGGTTCACAAAATTGGTGATCGCAAGTCGCAGCTTGCACGTATCGAAGAGCTGTTGGACGCTGTTGAGTTGCCACGGAACGTAATCAACCGTTACCCGCACGAACTCTCCGGTGGTCAACGTCAGCGTGTTTCCATTGCACGCGCATTGGCGTTGGACCCTGAGTTTTTGGTGGCAGACGAGCCAACCTCGGCGTTGGACGTTTCCGTTCAAGCGTCAGTTCTGAGAATGTTCACCAGCTTGCAAGAGCGATACCAGTTCGCATGTATCTTTGTCAGCCATGACTTGGCTGTTATCGACATGCTTGCTCACCGAGTTGTTGTTCTTCAAAACGGACGCATCGTTGAGCAAGGTTCACGCGAATCAGTCTTGGGTAACCCGCAAGAGGAATACACCCGCCGCCTCATTGCTGCAGCGCCCGTACCTGAGCCAAATGAGCAGCGTCNNAGACCAAGTCGCAGAGATTCAAGTCGACTAGTTTCTAGCAATTGCAGAATACGTCTACTTCAATTCGACTCACGGTACGCAGATTTACTGCGTACCGTGGGTCGTTTTTTGCTTTTTTGACTGTTCTTGCAATAGCCGTTGGTGCAACGTTCGTTATTCAATCGGTTTCAGTCAACGATGCGACCCGCGTGATCCGCACTTCTGAGGAACTCGCTTCACCAGACGCATATTTGGAACTATCAACGCGCATTGCAGATGGAACAAGCGACCAGGGTGAACGTGCAAGTTCCGCGCTAGAGTCCATAACGCACTTGGACGCTGTCACGCTAACTCATTCANNCATTGAGCGCAGTGCTTTGACCAAGGCCGAACTAGATCTGCTTATTTCCGAGATCCCGCCCGTGCTCAGTGCTATGAATTCCAAGGAGATTAGTCCGCGGGGGTTGACCACCGAAGGCAACCTTGAGGCTTTGGCTGTGACCGTGTCCGAGCGCATTGAACGTCTTGCTGGAGTTTCGGCAGCGGCGCAGTACATCGTTTTCGCGGTGTCATTGTTGAGCGTGTTGTGGTTTGCTCATGCCCTTGTGGTAGCGCGCAAGAATGAACAGTCTCTACTCTTGGCGCGCGGGCAGTCGGTGGGTGCGGCTACTCGCCAGGCTGTTACCGAGGGCATCGGCGTGGGCGGCGTAGCTGGTTTACTGGCAGTGCTCTGCGGCTGGGGCGTGACGCATCTATTAGGAACGCCTCCAGTATTTTCTACTCAGACGTGGATCCTTATTTTGGGCCTTGTCCTCGGAACAAGTGTTCTGGCTGGGGCCTCACTGGGAGTGTTTGAATACTCCAGAGCACGAGTCGCCACCGCTGTTGGCAGGCCGAATCGAAGTCGCAGCCCACGAAGAGCGATGGGGGTTCTTGTCGCCGCAGGAATAGCAG
>DFNY01000073.1:2449-4907 GCA_002376595.1 Jonesiaceae bacterium UBA3555
GCACTTACCCGGTTACGCCGTGACTTCCCTTCATTTTCGTTGCCTGCTTCGCTGACCGTGCTAGCAAGTGCAGTGATCATTCTTGCGGCCGCCTATGTGGGCCAAACAAGCGAATCCCAACTACGCGAGCTATCTTTACGCAGCGGCGCTGACCTACAGTTCGAAATTAGCGAGAGCGGTCCGTTGCTTCCTGGCTATAAGTACACGGGCGACCAGGTCATGTCGGTTGCGCAGTCCGCAGGGCTCCCTCAAGCGGCAGCCACATTCATGGTGCAGGTACCTGCAAACGTGGGCACTTTCGAGACTTCATTGATCGCGACAAATTGGCGCTCGCCCGGCACTCTCTACCAGAATGGCTCCCACACTTCTGCGCTTGGCGTAGACGAAAGAAACTTGGGTTCAGCTGAGGTTTCAAACTCAGTTTCCCTCACTCTCGAGTTGAACGGGGAGGGTGCTCAAATCAGTCCATTGGTGGTGCTGATGGACAGTCAAGGTGCAGTGGTGACCATGAGCAGTAATGAGGAGACGACGCCTGCCACTAACTCAAAAGAGTTTTCCGCTCCTGTTCCGTTAGGTGTGGGAGATTGGCAGGTTGTGGGAGTACTACTGGAAGTCGCATCAACGAACGACGTCCACCAGTACACCAGCCAAGATGGCGAGCTCATCGTGCCGGAAGGGCCAGAGGAGACGGTCTCACTCGTCGGTGGCACTTTGGGTTTCTCGGGTACAAGCCCTCACATGGACTTGAGCCAGTTCCTAGTGAAATCGAGTAATAGTTCCAAACCACTGGTGAACATTGGAGAGGCAGAGCAGCCTGTTACTCTGCCTCCTGCAGGCAAGATTGCTTTAGTTGCTCCACAGGCGCAGTATCCCGTGCACGCAGTAGTGACACCTCGAGTGTTGGAAGCACTCGGATCCGCGGTTTTGGAAACCCAGAAGATTTTAGAGGTCCGTGTCGGAGGTGCCACTTTCCCCGCGCAGATCACGAACACCACCAGTGAATTGCCCGGCCTCACCGAAGCCGGAATGGCAGTGGACAGCCTTTCATTGGCCCAAGCCCAACTATTACAAGGCGTTCTGCCTTCCCGCGCAACCGAATTATGGTTACGCACAGATTCGTCGAAAAACCTGACTGCCAACGGACTGAAGCAGACGCACGAGCGCGCAGAGCACCTTTTGAGTAACCTCGCGAGCAACAACGTCACTAATGCTGGTGGCGGTCCAATTACCTCGGGTGCTCGGATCCTTGCTAAGGAACTGCCGCCCAATGCAACCACCATTTTCGTAATCGCAGCTACCAGCGTGATCGCGTTGAGCGCACTAGGCATCACTGCCGCCCTGAACGCCCTCAACGCAAAGCGTAGACGCGAGGTCAGAGCGTTGCGGGGTTTGGGGCTTGTCCGAGCGCAATTTGCGATGCGCAGGATCGAACTCGCATACGTGTTTGGATTTGCGCTTTTGCTTGGCACCGTAGTGGGTCTTGTTACCGCAGTAGTTGCCTCTAAGTTCCTTGGCGCCGAACACATAGGATGGGTTCCACTCGACGCAAAGGTCCTTTGTGGAGGGGTGCTCCTGTTGCTTGGCGCAATAGTGTGCGCTTATGCCATCTATGACCGAACTATCAAGCGAGTCGCTGCTGATTACACGGCGAGGGCAGACTCGTGAGGCACCCTAACATCACCGGCAGCGCAATGCTCTTGCGCGCTTGGAATAGTGCACGAACTGCATCCATTGGACTTTTTGTGGTTGCAACGCTAATGGCAGCACTCCTCACTGCCTGGGTTCTCGGATTCTCCAGCATGAGTTCGGAACTGGGCAATGAGAGACTCAACGCCACAAGTTCCTTGACCCGTGACCTATCTGCGGTTGGTGAAACCTGGGTCTCGTGGAATGACGGCACCTCCGCCCAAAGCGAGGGCGCTTTCGATGATCCAGACGCTTGGAATGAGGCGTTTGGGTCCATTGCACAACAACTCACTTATTTTCGGTCGCAGCTCTCTTTGCAGTTGCAGTCCGTGGTTGGACAAGGACAATTCCGTGTCCTGAGCACGGAACTTCCGGTCAATACTGTGGACGGCTCGGATGTGCGTTTCCCATCAGTTCAACCTGGATATGCTCCGGACCTTTTCCAACGGATCGAACTGGTCAACGGAAGATACCCGCAGCAAACCAACCCCTCAGATGGCATTGAGATCTTGCTGTCCGCAGCAAGCGCAGACCGACTGAGTTGGGAGGTTGGGGAGTCACGAACAAGTGTGTTGATCCCGGATGAGCCGCTTGTTCTTGTAGGTACTTATGACGTCAAAGACCCACAAGATGGGTACTGGGAGCATGCAACCACTTCGGTGATGCCTTACGTCAATGCAGATCCGGACGCAGGCACATCGGTGATGGCGACTGCGTACCTGGCGCCGCATCAGGTGCTGGATTCCCCAGGCACTCAACGCGTAGACGCATT
>DFNY01000073.1:4940-5116 GCA_002376595.1 Jonesiaceae bacterium UBA3555
CTGTTTTCATCTGGGCTACCAGTCGTCCTAGCTAACGTGGTTTCGGACATTGAGGCTGTGAAGTCGCTGGCTTTCTTTTTGGTCACCGTTCCGCTGTTAGCGTTGGTGGTCAGCGCACTGGTCATGAGTCGCGCGCTGGTTGCCCAGCACTCTCAATCCTTGTATGTGGTGAGCGC
>DFNY01000073.1:5137-5284 GCA_002376595.1 Jonesiaceae bacterium UBA3555
TTGCTTCTCGACGAATACTCAGTTCCCATGGCCAGCCCGATTCTCTGGGGTGGTTACGCCGTAATTTACGTGCTGATGATCTCGCTACTGCTGGGATTTGCTGGGCAACGGAGCCGTGCTGGGACCAGGAACGAAACGGAGATTGGC
>DFNY01000073.1:5391-7613 GCA_002376595.1 Jonesiaceae bacterium UBA3555
CCTCTGGCCGCCATATGTATAGGAATTACACTGCTTAAGACAGTGATGACAGCTTGCAGTGCGCTAGCCGCACGAGGCAAGAGCGTTGCACTGTATCTGGGCTTCGCGCAAGCGAGCAGAGCCAAAGGATCTACTGTTCAAGGAATTGCAACGGTGATTGTNNCTCAGGCCCATTCTTTGTGGACCAAGAAGTCCAGGCACTGGATGATATTCAAGAAATAACCGGGTACAGCACCGTAATGAATGTCAATCCCGCTGCGATTCGAACCGCTGCCGGGCAAAGGGGAGTTCGGTTGTATGTGGCGCCGGTGGAGCAATTGTCATCTCTGCGCTCGTATAACGATCTTGGCGTGGATCCGCTGCGGTCATCTGGCGAACAACTGAACGTGATCACAACGCGCATGTTGGATGACCTGATCGCAACCGATGCAGGGCATCGACTGAATACTGGCGCCGGAACCTACAGTGTTAACCCGATTCGCATCCGAAGTGGGATTGACGGGCTAAACCAGACCAATAGTTTCCTTCTTGCCGATTCCCAACGAATCGAAGAACTGGGTAAGTATCGGCCAACAATATTGCTGGTCGATGTCGATTCCAGTCTCTCTTCGCAGCAAGTCCACGAGGTTGCTGCGGGACTCCAAGAGTTTTTTCCTGGTGCGGCGATGGAACTCAGGCAGGATGCCTTGGACCAAAAACGTAATGACCCAACCTTGAAATGGCTGACTTTGGGAGTAGTCGCGGGTCTTGTAGTCACGTGTGCGGCTGGAGCCAGCTCCTTGTGGTTCACGCAATTGAACCAAGCACGATCTCGAAAACGCGAGGCTCACATTCTGAGCCACCTTGGGTTATCAGCGCCAGCGATCAGGGCGGTTACGCGAGCTAGCACACTCAGTTGGTTGCTACCTTCAATCTTCTGGGGATGCATCAGCGGTGGGTTCTTGGCTTGGATAGCATTGTCGGTCGTTGACATCTCGAACATTACGGGACTGAGTGGTGAGCTCAGTACCATGCATGTCCTATATATAGTCGCAGTAGGAACAGCTGGTTCGGTCGCTGCAGCCGGACTCTCATTTTTGATCCCGGCCCCATCCAACGCATTCAAAGTGAGGAAACCATGAGCCCTCGGTGGACTGCAGACGCACAGGATCACGGCTTTGAAGCTGACATCCTCTGCCGTGACTTGGTCAAGATCTTTGTCACCTCAGGGGTGGAAGTTCAAGCGCTGCAGGGCTTGACGTTACGAGTGGATAAGGGTGAGTTGGCTGCCCTCATCGGAGCCTCTGGCTCTGGCAAATCAACACTCCTGTCAGTGCTGTCTGGCCAATTGACGCCCACAGGTGGGACCGCTTACTTGGCTGGGCAGAACTTGGTGAACATGACCCGTGCGCAACGCACGTCCTTTGCTCGCCACAAAGTGGGTTTCGTGTGGCAGCAGGCCGATCTGAACTTGCTTCCATATCTCACAGCTGCCCAAAACATTGCATTGCCTATGAGTTTGGGAGCGGGAAACCTGACCAAAAAGGACCGTAGCGCGCGCGTGGCCGAATTGCTGGAGCTGATGGAACTAACGTCAAGCGCTCACAAGAAGCCGCAGGAAATGTCTGGCGGTGAGCAGCAAAAAGTCGCTATCGCAGTGGCATTGGCGGGTAACCCTCAGGTCTTGCTTGCAGATGAGCCAACGGGCGAGCTTGACGACGAAGCTTCTGTCCAGGTTCTCGAAGCGTTCCGGGCCGTGAATCGCGCCTATGGGACTACCACCCTGATTGTCACGCACGATCCTGCGATTGCCGATCATGTCGAACGCACTATTGCAATTCGTGACGGANNTCGGTGGAGGTGCTCCGGAGGACCGAATCTGACGAATTTGGTCGGCTCTACGATGTAGTCGAAGAATTTGCAGTCATTGATCAGGTGGGGCGCCTGCAATTGCCAAGCGAGTTCGTGGCAGAGCTCCAGTTGCGAGACCGAGTGCGTGTGCAGTTGGGGTCCGATCACGTGCAAATTCGTTCGGGTCACTCAGATGATGAGCATCGTGAAGCGCGGGCGCGCACGCACCTCAATGAGCGTGCCAGCACTGGAAAACATCAGGGCCCTTCGGACTCCAGCGTCGAGACATCCGGTCCCAACGAGATCTCTAAATCACCGGCAAGTTCAAGTCACACTACTGAAAGCGAGCCCGGAAAATGAGTGGACAAGTGCTGGTGTCCGTACAGGACCTG
>DFNY01000045.1 GCA_002376595.1 Jonesiaceae bacterium UBA3555
CATCAGGCCAGGGCGCGCGACGATTCGGGACCAGATTGTCCTAGCCCTCGGTAGGGCGCTGAGCACGGTTTACACTTCGCTTCCGACAGCTCTCCTTGGCTCGGTATCGCCAACCAGTGTGAGCACGTACGCTTCGACCGACCGACTTGGAAGGATGGGCTTAACGATACTGAGCGTTATTCCTACCCGCCTCCAAAGTTGGATTGGCGCCAGTACAGGCGCCTCCAAGGAGCACCGAATCAGAAGATCCATTCAAATCAATACACTCCTTGGCATAATTGCTGGAATTACATTTGCTATTCTTGCTAAACCAGTTGCAAACTTCGTGTTCTCAAACGAGATTCAACTACAGACTCAAACCGTGCACCTCTTCTCATTGGTTATCCTGCAAATATGCATATCACGTGGCCTAGGGCTTGGCGTTGTGGCATACGGTAGACAGAATCGACTTACCTACTCCATATTTCTAAGTGCGCTAACTTGCACAGTTCTGATTTACCCCCTTTCCGAGTCAATGGGAGCAAATGGCGCAATACTCTCAGTTGCGCTGGCTGAACTCATTGGAATTGGATATCAGAGCGCGATCATCTATAGAGCACGTCGGGGACTTTGATGAAGACTATTTACTTCGCAGTTAGTGACGCTAACTATCCCAGAAACTGGGGCATTCGACGATATCTTTCAGAGGAACACTCAAATAGTGTTGCCGTAATTTCTAAGCCTAAAGGTAAAAACCCAATAGTAAAGATCAGGGCCCTCTTCGCTCTGTTGACCCAGGCACGAAGTGCAGATGTGCTGATCCTCAGCGAGTTCTCCACTGTGTACTGGCCCGCATTGGCGGGCGTCGCAAAGTTATGGCACCTCCCTACAGTGGTTGATTACTTCGTCAGTGGCTACGAAACCGAAGTCCTCGAAGAGAAACGAGTTTCCCCACAAAGCCTATATGGCAAATACCTGCGCAAGGTCGAGGTGTCGGCACTGAAAGGGGCAGACCTTATTCTCGTAGACACGTCGGTTCGTCGCGATCAACTTTCAGTCCTCACACAACGACCAACCAAAGTAGTTCCTGTCGGTATACCCGGCTGGATTACATCCACACCCCCGGTAGAGGATACTGTACCCTCAGTAATCTTCTATGGAAACTTCAAACCATTCAATGGATTTGCTCGAATTGCCCGAATGCTTGTCGCCTGCAAGGACGAACCCTTTCTAATAAACATCGTTGGACCAAGCCACTTGGAGTCCGAGGCCGTTGAACTACTTCAGAATCATTTCGACTCGAACCGACTTAAGATACATGGATCGCTCCCGCCAGAGCAGCTTTTCAAGCTACTAAAAGAGTCTAGCGTTGTATTAGGAACTTTCGGCGCCAGCCGCAAGTCAAACTCTGTGATACCTAACAAAGTCTGGCAGGCGTTATACACCGGGAGATCGGTCGTAACTCAGATGAATCCATCATACGATTCAATTCCGGCAGATCTGCGCAAGCAGATCCATTTCCTAACAACCGACNNCCGCCCCCGCCGTACTACTGAACGCGCTAAATGAACGCCATTTCCATAATACGGGCGCGTCTTTAGTTGAATCTCATGACAAACTACTATATGCCGAATTGAACAAGGAACTTCAACGGCTATCCAAGAGGAACCGCCCATGACTAGGCTTTCAATAATTGGCACACGAGGATACCCCAGTTTCTACGGCGGATTTGAGACCGCCGTGCGTCATCTTGCGCCCTACTTGCAGAATGATGGTTGGGAGGTATCCGTTTATGGCCGAGAAAAAGGCCCCTCGGTAGTTCACGAAAACGGCGTATGTTCGATAAACACGCTCGGGATTGAACGTAAAGCTCTTAGTACCCTTTCGTACGGTCTAACTTCGGTTCTACATGCAGCATTCATATGAAGACCTAAGGTTGCCCTGGTCATGAATGTTGCTAACGGATTCTGGCTCCCGTTGTTGAAGATGGCGGGAATTAGGACGCTGGTGAATGTCGATGGTATCGAATGGGAACGCGAGAAGTGGAGTAGTTTCGGTCGACATGTCTTCAAACTGGGAGCGTGGTTCACGGCAAAATTCGCTGATGAACTCGTCTTTGATGCGGATGCGATCGGAGAACGCTGGCGACGTGATTTCAAGCGCGACGGCACTTTCATCCCCTACGGTTCCGAAGAAAAGTCTTCAAACCCAATTCCTCTACCTTCGTACGCAGCGGATCCTTACGTTCTATATGTTGCACGTTTTGTACCTGAGAACTCGATTCTCGAGTTCATAGNNAAGTCGATTCAGAATTGAACATAGTGATCGTCGGCTCATCTGGATATATGGGACCAATTGATGAGTCCGTGCGTGCGGCTGCTGAGAGTAGTCCACGTGTACACTGGCTCGGCCACGTAAACGACGATCAGCTCCTGCATAGTCTGTGGTCTAACGCAACTGTCTACTTCCACGGGCATACTGTCGGGGGGACGAACCCCGCGCTGGTTCAAGCGATGGCACTTGGAGCACCAACAGTTGCCCGAGATACTGTCTACAACAGAGAAGTTCTTGGGGAGCTTGGGCAGTTCACGACCGACATGCCAGATGACATTGCATCTGCCATCAACAGTCTCGCTGCAGATTCGAACCTGCAGTCCACACTTCCTGAACTTTTAGAAGAACGGGCAAACACCCACTACAACTGGCCCGAGATCTGCAACCGCTACTCTTCAACACTGAGAGATCTAATCCGATGACGCGAGACGCTCAAGCCACAACCCTCCTGTGCTACCCAATGCACGGACTCCATAAACTCCACAAAGAGGGCTACCGGACGAGGGATGGCCACCTTATTGAGTGGTTCTCGCGCCTATCCGAATCCTCTCCATTGGTAATTTCCCGGCCAGAGCCTATTCTTCTCACAGGCTTTAAGACTCCGCCTACGTTGCCCGGAACCCGCAGCGTTAGTCCCGTAACTTGGAAGTTGCCCAATCCGACCTCTCGACGCAAATGGTGGGNNGACCCTACTAGCTCAGCCGTAGTTTGGAACCCCTTTACCTCTCCTGCTCAAGCCCAAGCCAATCCATTTAAAGTTGCGAAACGCACTGTTTTTGACCTACTCGACGACTGGTCAATTCACTATGCGTTTAGTTCAATCAAGAACGAAGTCGAGAGCGCATACGCATCGGCTTTTGAGGCAGCAAGTTTAGTCACTTGTAACTCCGAGGGCACTCTCGCGTTGGCGCATCGTTTCGGGCGTGAGGACGCGATTCTGATCCCAAATGGTGTAGATCCTGACCGATATTCCACGACGCCTAACGGTATCAACATGTTTACCGTCGGTTACATCGGAAAGATCGGCAAGCGCCTCGACCTCGAACTAATTCTGCGAGCGGCAAATGAGAACCCTGAAGTACATTTCATTTTCGCGGGACCGATATTGGATCGTGAATACCGCGAACCGCTAGCTGCCGTGCCAAACATTGAACTCATGGGTGATGTTCACTATCGAGACACACCAGCTCTCATGCTGCGATTCAGCATCGGATGGGTCCCCCACCGTGTAGGAGCCGGCGAGGTCGGTGGCGACGTCATCAAGACCTATGAATATCGAGCTTCGGGCCTGCCAGTACTCACGACTCCGATCGCCTTTGCAAACTCGCGTGGATTAAGTGAGGTAAACGTCGTCGATCGAGAGTTTCAGAGTGAATGGATCGCAACTCGCTCTCGCAATGAGTCTCCGCTGCTGAGAGTGGAAGAAGCTTTTTCCAACGACCTGACATGGAAGCATAAGGCAAAGCAAATGTTGGGGTTCCTGAATGAAGGCTAGAACTACTTCAGAGAGAGTACTATTTCTCGCGGCTCCGCTGATGGCTAGGAGCGGCGTCTATCGATCAACATTTGAGCTCGTTCAAGAAGCACGGCGGCAGGGATTGGAATGGGATGCCTTCGTGGGAGTGCGACCGAGCGCAGCAGGTAGCCCTGCCGAAATGCCCGGTTTCCAAGAGTTCACGATAGAGAGCCACGGGCTAAGACTCCTTCACGAGCTCCATGATCGATTTACCGCATTAGGTATCGCGGAGAGATACGATCACGTAATTTCTATGATTCCGCAATCGGATATTGCGTTATCGCGCCTTCGAAATCTACCAAACACTCAAACGGTAAGTTGGGCCCGCGGTACCCTCTGGCCGGATAAATCTGAGGCGAGCTGGCATCGACGTCTCCTACAGTTTTCGCTCGAGCGTCATGCGCTGAAGACTCTCGATCGTTCTTGGGCAACCACTTCCGTCTTGGCAGAACATGTCTCCCGCGTGGCCTCGCCCGAACTTATCAAGCCCGGTGTCGCTCCTGTGGAACAGGTGTGGGACGCAGCTTCATTGGCCCTACCTCTGGTATGGGCAGGTCGAGTGGACGTGGACAAGAACCCTCATTTGTTTCTCGATATATGCGAGAAATTAGGTCTACCTGGAATCTTGTACGGTACTGGACCGTCTCTCTCCTCCGTTGAACAACGCAACCATTCTGGCGTGGTGCTAGGGGGTTGGAAGAATAGTTCCGATCTCTGGAGAGGTGGAAGCATCTTCTTAGGGACATCGACTCGTGAGGCTTTTGGTCGTTCTGCAGTCGAGGCCGCTCTTGCTGGGCTTCCCGTAGTACTTGGTAGTGCCTATGGCTGCGCTAACCTACTATATACGGAGCCGGATCTATTCAATCAGTTCGTTATTGATGTAAATGATAAAGATAAGTGGTGCGCTGCTGTTTCAGCACTGAAGACCAACCCCAGTCTTGCGGTCGAGGTTTCTAATCACGTATCGCGGAATGCGCGTGCTCTGTCCATTGACTCGTCAGTTAGGGCTGTCTCAACTGCCCTTATTAACAATCCCCTTCACTAATCACACTCTAATTTGGAGGTATTGTGCAGATCGCAATTGCCGGCACCGGCTACGTGGGCCTCTCTTCCGCGTTACTTCTCGCACGCGCGAACAAGATAGTTGCGGTAGACGTACTGCCCGCTAAGATTGATCTACTAAATGAAAAAGTATCCCCAATCCAAGACACGGAGATTTCCGATCACCTTGTGATGCCTGGGATAAACTTCAGAGCGACCCTTGACGCCGCTGAAGCGTACTCGAAATCCAATCTGGTGATCGTAGCGACTCCTACGAACTATGATCCAGATCGTGACTTCTTCGATACACACCACGTCGAGGAAGTCATTGAGCTGGTCCTTGATGTAAACCCGGAAGCAACAATTGTCATCAAGTCGACCGTGCCCGTCGGGTACACCGAGGGCCTCACTAAGCGGTATCCAGAGGGAAGGTTCCTGTTCAGCCCCGAGTTCCTTCGCGAGGGCNNGCGAAGTTCGCTAACGATGAGTACATGCAGTCCGAGGCACGCAGGTTTGCAGACTTGCTCTCCGCAGCGGCACTAGACGAGAATCCTCCAACTATGGTCATGGAGGCGACTGAAGCCGAAGCCGTCAAGCTCTTCTCAAACACCTACCTTGCTCTCCGCGTGGCCTACTTCAATGAGTTGGATACATACGCCGGTGTTCGTGGGCTCGATGCGGGCAAGATCATCGAGGGCGTTGGGTACGACCCGCGAATCGGATCGCACTACAACAACCCATCGTTTGGCTATGGCGGCTACTGCCTGCCCAAGGACACTAAACAGTTGTTGGCTAACTACCAAGATGTTCCACAGAACCTCATTGGTGCGATTGTTGCAGCCAATGGGACTCGGAAGGACTTTGTTGCCAACGAAGTCCTCCGCCGCCTCGAAATCGATCCGCTTCACTCAAGCGAAAAGGTAGTTGGAATCTACCGGCTCACGATGAAGACCGGATCAGACAACTTCCGGGACTCCTCGATTCAAGGAGTCATGAAACGACTTAAAGCCAAGGGCGTACACATCGTCATCTTTGAGCCGACCCTTGAGGCCACTGAGTTCTTTGGCTCTGAAGTCACGCATGACCTTGAAGCCTTCAAGGAACGTTGCGGTGTCATCATCGCCAACCGCTCAAGCGACGAGCTCTACGACGTTGAGGAGAAGGTTTACACGCGCGATATCTTCAAGCGCGACTGATCTGATTCTTGAAAGAGAATGGCCCCCGAGTTCTGATGAACTCGGGGGCCATTCTCGTATTTGGGAAAGTCCTAGTAGCCCTCGGACTCCAGGTAGCTGGCAAGCTTATCCTCGCGCAGGGCTGCGGCGATGTTGTCTAGGCCTGCCCAGTCGGGGCGGACCACGGACGCCTTACCCTCAGTGCCTGTGCCAAGCGTGGGCGAGGTGAAGAACGTGATGTCGTCGGAGCGGACATCCTTCATGGAAACACCGAGCTTTGCCAGGAAAGTTGAGGTAAGGCCCTCGTCCACGGTGAGGTAGGGAGCAAAGGCTTCTACGGAGTCCGCAATCTTGCCTGGGCTAGTGAGAGTGTCCTTAGAGAGGNNTGCGTGCTCGCCAGTCAGCGTGATCTGCCCTGCGGGGAAGTGCGTGTTGCCGTGGTGCGAGGTGAACTCGCGCGGGTTATTAATCTGCACCCCACCGAGAGCATCGGTCAGGCCTTTGAAGCCTTCGAAGTCGATGATTGCGACGTGGTCAATTCGGACATCGATGATGTTCTCAACCGTTTGGATTGTGAGTGGCACTCCCCCGAGAGCCATTGCAGCGTTGATCTTGTTGTAGCCGTGGCCTGGGATCTCAACCCAGTTGTCACGCATGATCGACATTACTTGGACGGACTGACGGTCCGAAGGAATGTGCGCAACCATGATGGTGTCTGAACGGTTTCCACCGATGTCTTCAATGTCGCTTCCAATTTCACCGCGGGTGTCCGAGCCGAGGAGAAGAATATTCAACGCCTCATTCTTGGTTTCCTCGGGGCGATCAGCCGGCTCAGGGAATACGGCTTCTGGCGCGAGCTTCTCGGCCTGGTTGAAGCTGTTGTTCAGCGTCAGACCGTACCAAGCGACTGCTCCACCACCTACAAGCAGGACCGCAACAAACGTCCACAGGACGACAAGAGGCCAACGCTTCTTGTGCTGCTTGCGCTCGTGAGCGCGTGGACGTGAGGCGGGAGCGGATGATTGCTCAGGAAATGGGGAGTTTTCAGTCACCCGGCTATTGTTCCATAGGAGACATCTGCCCATGAAGAGGCTTCACAAAGTGACTACCAACGCCACATTAACTAGCCGCCTACCAGCAGTGACTGTTGGGCGGGATGCATGCGAAAATATCCGAGGCGCCACCACCCCAGGCGCCGCCTCTCCCTCCACACTGTGAATCCCACAAGGACGACCCATGCCCACAATCGCGGACACCCCCGCCGGAAAACGGAACGCATTTGCGCACTTAGGCGCACTATTACTGGATGCCGGCTACGCCGTAACAGACGTACACATGGCACTTAGCAAGGTTGCCGAGAAGACCGGCCACCCCGAAATGACGTTCGCGATTCTTCCGCAGACCGTCATGGTGTCTGACGAACCCAGTGGCGCAGCCACTGTGGTCAACGCCACTGGCGCTGAACTGCCATTCCGCACCACTGCGCGCGTTAGTGCGCTGGTGCGGAAGCTTGCAACCGGAAAGGTTCCGGTCAGTGGGTTCTCCAAGCACATCCAGACCATCCGCGATGAGGCTGTGGCACCCGGGCTGTGGGCCGTGTCGGTTGGATCCGGGCTGCTCTCGGTAGGGCTGGGAATGCTCTTCAGGATTCCATGGTGGTCCGTAATTACGGCTGCCATTCTTGGCGTGATTATTGGTCTGGTCATCTACGGCGCAGGCCGAGTCCGCGGTGCGGGAACCATCATCACGTTCGTGATCGCGTTCTGCTCCACGTTTGCAGTGGGGCTACTTGCCTCAACCTTGGACCTGGGGCCCATACCGCTGTTTGCGGTGTGCGCGCCATTGGCAGTACTGGTACCAGGAGCAACCATCACAAATGGGCTGCTGGAACTGAGCTCGACAGATATGGTGACTGGATCGTCGAGACTCATGTATGGCGTGCTGGTACTGGGCTTCATGACCACCGGAATCGGCGCAGCAGCCCGGGTCACCGGGCTGACCATCAACTCACACGGAGCCACCCTGCTAGGTGACGTAAAGGGCGTGGGTGCGTTCGCGGACCTACGCTTAGCAGACATACACGGGCTGGGAATGTTCGGCGGCCTCGGCATGCTGGAAGAACTACCGCCACTCTGGGTCTCCTGGATCGGCGTAGTCGGCGTAGCCATGGGAATCAGCATGGCGTTTGGCGCCGGACGGATGCTCACACTGCTCTCCATCCCCGCAATGATTCTGACCTACGCAGGAATCACGGTGCTGAGCCCCTGGATCGGATCAATCGGCGCAGCGGGAGTAGTAGCGTGCGGGTGAAGCGACGGTATAACTCGTACCCAGGCGGCAGGAGCCATATTGAGGAAACCTGCTCGCACGTGAC
>DFNY01000044.1:0-2075 GCA_002376595.1 Jonesiaceae bacterium UBA3555
GAAATCGCAGCAAGCCTCGTCTCGCTGGTAGGATCGCTCAACCTTGCGCTCTTCGCCTTCAACATGATTCCGTTACCTCCGCTGGACGGCGGACACATAGCCAGCGCACTCTATGAAGGAGCTCGCAGGCAGATCGCACGCGTTCAGAAGAAGCCACTTCCAGGACCAGCCGACACCGCCCGACTACTGCCAGTGTCCTACATCATGTTCTTTGCTTTTGCAGCGATGGGTGCACTGCTGATCTATGCCGATCTGGTAAACCCCATCAAGATCTTCTCCTAAGCTTGGCCGCTGCAGCCCAACAGGGGCCCAGCGCAGCCAACATTTCCTAGGTATTGGGTGTGGCGTGAATCCCGCCATGTTCGAACCNNTCCAACGCTCGCGCCACGGCGTAAGACTCGTAAGATCCGCGTGGGTAAGGTCGAAGTTGGCGGTGACGCTCCAATCAGCGTCCAGTCCATGTGCACCACCCCAACAACTGACATCAATGCGACGTTGCAGCAAATCGCTGAGCTAACCGCTGCTGGATGCGACATTGTGCGTGTTGCAGTTCCAAGTGCAGACGACGCAGAAGCGCTTCCGGCAATTGCAAAGAAGTCCCAAATTCCAGTTATCGCTGACATTCACTTCCAACCGAAGTATGTTTACGCAGCTATTGACGCTGGATGCGCGGCAGTACGCGTTAACCCTGGAAACATTCGTAAGTTTGATGACCAAGTTAAACAAATTGCCCAGGCGGCAAAAGATGCTGGTGTCTCAATCCGCATTGGTGTGAACGCCGGATCACTCGATCCTCGCCTCCTCAAGAAGTACGGCAAGGCCACGCCTGAAGCTCTTGTTGAGTCGGCAGTGTGGGAAGCTTCGTTGTTTGAAGAGCACGATTTCCACGACTTCAAAATTTCTGTGAAGCACAATGACCCTGTTGTTATGGTGCGCGCCTATGAGCTGCTCTCGCAGGCAGGGGACTGGCCACTACACCTTGGTGTAACCGAGGCAGGCCCGGCTTTCCAAGGCACTATCAAGTCTGCGACCGCGTTCGGCGCACTGCTTTCCCAAGGCATCGGTGACACCATTCGCGTGTCACTGTCTGCGCCTCCTGTGGAAGAAGTCAAGGTTGGTAACCAAATCCTTCAGTCCTTGAACTTGAAACCACGCAAACTTGAAATCGTTTCGTGCCCATCGTGTGGCCGCGCTCAAGTTGACGTGTACACCTTGGCCGAGAAGGTTACGGCTGGCTTGGAAGGGCTGCCAGTTCCATTGCGTGTTGCAGTCATGGGCTGCGTTGTGAACGGTCCTGGAGAGGCACGCGAGGCCGATTTGGGTGTGGCTTCCGGTAACGGTAAGGGCCAGATCTTTGTGAAGGGTGAGGTTGTTAAGACCGTCCCTGAATCGCAGATCGTGGAAACCCTGATCATGGAGGCAATGCGAATCGCTGACACCATGGAGAAGACCGGAGACGGGCCAGTAGTTACCGTAGGCTAATGCCTATGAATTTATTCGCACGGTCGCGGCACAACGCGCCCACTTCGGCGCGTGTGCTCGCGGCCAGCGAATGGCCAGAAGCATTACGTCTGGCACAGCAAGATCCGGTGGCGTATGTTCTGGCATTGACGCACTTGGAACGTGGTATCCGCGATCAGGTGATGCTTGGTGAGGTGTGGGGTTTCCCGGCGCAGGGGCCGCTGGCGGCGGTGTGTTGGGTAGGTGCAAACATGATCCCAATTGTCCCAAATTACTCCGAGCACCGTGAGTTGCGCGTTGAGGCATTACGCGCCTTCAAACAGTTAGCTACCTCTACTACTCGCAGGCCTTCCTCCATTGTGGGGCCACGAGTGCTGGTTCTGGAACTGTGGGACCAGCTGTCTGACGTGTGGCGCAAGCCGCGCGAAGTTAGACAATCGCAGCCATCGATGGTGATGGCTAAACTCTCCGACGTGGTTGAACTCGATCCGTTGGTCCGCTTTGCCAGGTTTAACGAGTGGGAGCAGATTCTCCCCGCCTCGGTGCACATGTTCATTGAAGAGGTGGGTATTTCACCCCTCACGTTTGGCAGTTCACAGTATTCAATGCGCGTG
>DFNY01000044.1:2233-9332 GCA_002376595.1 Jonesiaceae bacterium UBA3555
AAGGACTTGCTAAGCCGGCGATGGCTGCCACTGTGGCCTTGGGGCTTTCCCAGATTGCTCCGGTTGTTTCGCTGTATGTCAACGACTACAACACTCGCGCGTTGGCCGTGTATAAGGGCATTGGGTTCGAGCAAGTGGGGGAGTACGCAANNCGCTCATGTACTTCTAATTGTTCCAAAGGTACGAATCTTGGAACTATGCTCTTACGCCTGTCTAATCTGTTTGTCCGTTCTCTCCGTGAGGATCCAGCCGACGCCGAAGTAGCGAGCCACAAGTTGTTGGTTCGCGCCGGCTATATTCGCCGTGCCGCTCCCGGCGTGTACACGTGGTTGCCATTGGGTCTACGCGTGCTGGATAAGGTTGAGAAAGTTGTTCGCGAAGAAATGGATAACGCTGGTGCACAGCGTGTGCATTTCCCAGCCTTGCTGCCACGCGAACCATACGAAGCAACGAACCGATGGACCGAATATGGCCCAAACCTGTTCCGACTCAAGGACCGCAAAGACGCAGACTACCTCTTGGCCCCAACCCACGAGGAAATGTTCACGCTTCTGGTTAAGGACCTGTACTCCTCGTACAAGGACCTTCCACTAACGCTGTACCAAATCCAGACTAAATACCGCGACGAAGCACGCCCTCGTGCTGGTCTGATCCGTGGACGCGAATTCATCATGAAGGACGCCTACTCGTTTGACCTGACGGACGAGGGCCTCAACGAGTCGTACCAGAAGCAGCGTGACGCCTACGAGCGTATCTTCACTCGTCTGGGACTAGAATACGTCATCGTTGCGGCAACCTCAGGAGCAATGGGTGGATCACGTTCTGAAGAGTTCTTGACACCAACCGCAATTGGTGAAGACACCTTTGTGCGTTCGCCAGGCGGGTATGCAGCAAACGTCGAAGCCGTGGTCACCCCAGTTCCAGACTCAATAGATTTCACTGGTGCGCCAGATGCTGAAGTTATTGACACCCCGCAGGCTGGAACAATCGAAGAGCTCGTCGCGCAGCTCAATGCCTCGCACCCTCGCACCGATGGACGTGAGTGGACAGCAGCCGAAACTCTCAAGAACGTTGTTGTCGTAGCAACCCAGCCAGATGGTTCTCGCGAACTGATCGTTATTGGGTTGCCAGGTGACCGCGAAGTAGACATGAAGCGGTTGGAAGCTTCACTGGCCCCTGCTGAAGTTGAGCCAGCAACTGACGCAGACTTTGCAAAGAACAAAGTCTTGGTCAAGGGATTCATCGGACCACAGGTTCTGGGTCAGGCGAACACTGGAACCGAAGACGCATTGCGTTACCTAGTTGACCCACGAATTGTGAGTGGAACGTCTTGGGTAACCGGAGCGAATGAAGTAGACAAGCACGTAGTTGGATTGGTTGCCGGCCGCGACTTCCAAGCAGACGGCACTATTGAAGCAGCGCAGGTCTTGGCTGGAGATCCCGCAGCAGATGGCTCTGGTCCACTGGAACTGGCGCGCGGAATCGAAATTGGTCACATCTTCCAGTTGGGCCGCAAGTATGCCGAAGCTCTAGGCTTGAAGGTACTCGACGAGAACGGCAAGCAGGCAACTGTAACCATGGGCTCCTATGGTATTGGTGTCTCTCGCGTCATGGCGGCTCTCGCGGAAGCGAACTGCGACGACAAGGGCCTTGCATGGCCTGCGCACGTCGCACCTGCGCATGTACATGTGGTAGCAACAGGTAAAGACGAAGCAGTATTCGCAGCTGCAGAAAAGCTTGCTCAGGACCTTTCAGCGCGTGGCATCGAAGTTATCTACGATGACCGTCCAAAGGTTTCTCCTGGCGTGAAGTTCAAGGACGCCGAGTTGTACGGCGTCCCGCTGATCGCAGTAGTTGGCCGCGGGCTCGCTGATGGCGTCATTGAGTTCAAGCCACGTGCAGGAGAATCCCAGCAGGTAGCTGTGGACCAAGCATCCGATGTCATTGCCAACGCAGTTGCTGAGTTGCTCAAGTAACGCTCTGAATTCCGTACAACGCATTCGGCGNNCCCCCCCCGCCGAATGCGTTGAGCCAGCCTTCACATGATTTGTGAGGTCTCGAGTGCTTGTTACGCAGGGCGCTCATTGGGTAATTTGGCACACGGGGAGCCACGCTAGAGTGCATCGGTAGGAACGCACGTCAGTCGTTTTGAACACTAATGTGTTGAGGTTTCAGTTCCGGTGACAACGACGTCATCGGTAATGAACATGAAAGTGTCGGTAGTATCAACCCAGTGCCGGGCCAGCAGTGCTCGGTTAAGGGCGAGATCGAGCAGGTGCTCACGGAACTGAGGTTCCACAAGCCCCAGAGCTATCAGGTACTGCGTGGCCAATTCTGTTTCCAAGCTTCCTGCCAGCCTCGCGATTTCTTCCGCTGATGCAGTGGGAGTATTGGCATCAAGTACAAATGGTAAGGCGTAGGTGACCGCTCTAGGGTCCCCTCCAGTCCCTGCGATCTGCGCAACTTCTGCTAGGGAAGATGCGATAGTGCGGTGAGAGCGTGCTGCCTCTTGTGCAACGCTTCGAACTTTGGGGTCCTGCATTGCCGCGACTACCTCGAGAGAATAGCCAGCCCGATCCTCTAGGGCCACGAGCCTTGAAATCGTCTCTGCATCTAGCCCTAGTGGGACCGAGGCTAGGGGTGTCTCTACGAAAGCCGCAGGAACCGCGGACTCGATACCCGTGAGAGTTCCTAATTGCTGCGCCTGTGAAACATGTGCGATTGAAATAGATGCCAAAAGCCGCGCCAACTGAGCGTCATCAGGCAAATTCACCGTGCTGCGGATGCGCAACGCGGAATAAGACAAGGCTGTGATGACGTCTTGGGCACTGGCCTGGCTGGGGAGCGAAGGCGTTGTTGCCTCGGGTTCTGACCCCTCAGTAGTTGGTAGGCCGGACTCATATTGGCCACCCAACTCAAGGGCACGTTCCTGCGAGACGCGGGCGAGTTCTACCAGATACGTTGAAACATCAGCCTGTGAGTCCGCTGACGCAATTGTCGATAATTGAGCAATGGTATTGAGTTCGAGAACGACGCTTTGCCTAGCTATTTCATCGCGAGTAGGTTCAAGTTCGCTAGGTGGCGCGACCTCTAAACGAACTCCACATCCCGCAGTCATCGCGGCTACCAGAATTGCGGTGATAGTTGTCACTACTCGCTTATGCCGTGAGGTTGACGTAGGCTCACCACGAAACAGCTTCAAACGGCTTGTTCTTCGGCTCAATGAATGAAATGAGCGAGTCAAATTCATGGTGTGCGCAGATCCCTGACATGGACTAGTGGCGGAGTGCAATTGAAAATGTGGCTCGATCAACGCCCAAATTGGCGAGCAGAACGTGCCTTACTCGGTAATCTTAGATGAGAAACAAGTTCATACCGGTTAGTTTTCTGCCCGGTTCGTCCATCTGAGTCGACAGGAGAAAAATTGACAACGCAGATCACCCCTCAGGAGCTAGAGACTGTGCTGGCGCCGGTAGTGGACGAGGCAGGACTCTTCCTCGAAGATGTTTCGATCTCTGGATCCGGTAAGCAACTCGTTGTTCGAGTGAGCGTGGACGCACCGGAAGAACAAACCGGCTCCGTAACGCTTGACCAGATCGCCGATGCCTCACGCGCAGTTTCGCAAGCGCTGGACGCGGTCTCATCACTGCGGGACGCATACACACTTGAAGTTTCTTCACCCGGAACTAACCGTGCCCTGACTATGCCGCGCCACTTTAGGCGCTCAGTTGGTCGACTCATCAAGGTTGTACGCACTGATAAGACTGACTTTGTTGCGCGTCTTAAATCAGTATCCGAAGACACTCTCACTTTCGAAGATGAAGGTGAAGTTGCACTGACAGATATTCGCAAGGCCAAAGTAGAGGTCGAGCTCAAGCGGGCCGAAGAACTCAAAGAATCAGACTTTGTTGACATTGAAGAAGACGACGCGGACGGTAGGGAGAACTAAACGTGGATATTGATATGAGCGCACTGCGCATGCTTGAGCGCGAACGCGAGATCAGCATGGACGTGTTGGTTGAGGCAATCGAACAAGCTCTGGCAGTCGCCTACCAGCGCACACCTGATGCCTACCGCAATGCACGTGTTGAACTAGACCGACGAAGCGGTCACGTTGTGGTTTGGGCACGCGAAGAAGTTGTTGTGGAACCAGAGTCCATCGACGACGAAGGCTTCACCATTCCAGCTCGTAAGGAACTTGGGCCAGAATTTGACCACACCCCAAGCGACTTTGGGCATGTTGCAACCGCAACTGCACGTCAAGTTATCTTCCAGCGCCTTCGTGATGTTGAAGACGACCAAGTCTTGGGCCAATTCAAGGACAAAGAGGGCGAACTCGTTTCAGGAGTTATTCAGCAGGCTCCTTCACCACGAGTAGTGAACGTGGACCTAGGCGGGGGAGTCGAGGCAGTACTGCCAGAACACGAACAAGTCCCCAACGAGCGTTACAAGCACGGAGAGCGTATCCGCGCATATGTTCTTGAAGTGACTCGCCGAGCAAAGGGCCCATCAATCACCCTGAGCCGCACTCACCCCAACCTGGTACACAAACTGTTCGAACTGGAAGTTCCAGAAGTCGCTGACGGAACCGTGGAGATTGTTTCCATCGCTCGCGAAGCTGGACACCGTACGAAGCTTGCTAGAAGTACCCGGGTTGCCGGCTTGAATGCAAAGGGCGCATGCATCGGTCCAATGGGATCACGTGTGCGAGCAGTGATGGCTGAACTAGGTGGCGAGAAGATCGACATTGTTGACTACACAGATAACGCAGAGCAGTTCATTGCCTCTGCATTGTCACCTGCATCAGTGGCATCTGTAACCATCTTGGATGAGGCCGCGAAGTCTGCTCGAGTTATCGTTCCTGACTACCAGCTTTCATTGGCCATTGGCAAAGAGGGTCAAAATGCTCGCTTGGCTGCTCGCTTGACCGGCTGGAAGATTGATATTCACTCAGACGCTGAGTGACCTGAGCTCCGACACGTTTGCCAAAATGTGACGAGAAACTGCTTCGCGCGCCCGGTTCATCGGCGCGCGACGCTAACGCGTGTGCACGAAACACGCTAGAATTGTTAGGACTGAACTGGGTCATTTACGTGCCCTTGCTGCGGCCGCTTACATAAGTGACCGCGCTAATTTGGGACGTAGTAGCGAGAGGAATGCATGAACCGCACCGAAACACCTGTGCGTACATGTATTGGTTGTCGCGGATCAGACTCGGTTTCGCACTTGTATCGAATTGCCTTGGAAGAAGAACAACCCGCACTGAATTTACTCAGAGTGGTCTTGGTAGATAGTGCTCGGNNGTGGTGCTTGGCTTCATCCAAACAATGACTGTTTCGAACTTGCCCGTAAAAAGCGCGCTTTTGCGCGGGCATTTCGAATTCAGGGCGAACTTGATCTACGATCTGCGCAAGAATTCTTCGCCGCAGTTTCAGAGATCTAGATAATCGCCACGTAGGGCTCGGGTATCTCCTGGGTCTTAAGACACGTCGATAAGGAAGCGGGTAAAGGCCGATGGGCACCCGATGAGTACTCAGCGATGAGTCCGTGTAACTAACGACGGTCCTCCCAGTTTCGGGTGGACCGAGACTGGAGAGTTGTGGCTAAGGTCCGCGTCTACGAGCTCGCAAAAGAGCTCGGAGTGGAAAGCAAAACCATCATGAGCAAGTTGACTGAACTCGGTGAGTTCGTGCGTTCAGCTTCCTCAACAATCGAACCCCCAGTGGTTCGCAAACTCCGCGATGCAATTCCAGCATCCGGTGGTGCAACACAAACTGCACCAAAGAACGAAGCAGCGCCGGCAAAAGCTGCTCCAAAGGCCGCTGAGAGGCCAGCCGCAAAGACATCCGAAGCACCAGCAGCAAAGCCTGCAGGATCGGTTAAGCCAGGTGCTCCAAAGCCTGCTGCCAAGCCAGCAGAGTCGAAGCCTTCGGGAGAAAAGCCAGCATCACGTGCAGGTGGACCTCGCCCAGGCAACAACCCATTTGCAACGACACAGGGCATGCCACGTTCAGGCGCCTCCAACGCAGCAGGTGGCCCACGCCCAGGTGCATCTCGCCAAGGTGCACGCCCAGGATCTGCTCCTGCAGCTGGCGGACGTCCAGGTGGCGCTCCAGCAGCTGGCGGACGTCCAGGCGGTCCACGTCCAGGTAACAACCCATTCTCAGAAAAGCAGGGAATGGGACGACCTGGAGGACGTCCAGAACGCGGAGATCGTCCAGAGCGCTCCGAACGCACTCCACGTAACCCAGAAGCAACTGACACCGAAGCACGTACTGGTGGCCCACGTCCGGGCGGTCCACGCCCAGGTNNTCCACGCCCAGGTGGTCCACGTCCAGGTGGTCCACGCCCTAACCCAGGCATGATGCCTGGCCGTAGCTCTTCACCACGCCCAGGTGGCGCGAACGAGCGCGGCGGCCGCGGTGGAAACGCTGGCGGTTCACGAGGTGGATTCGGTGGAGGCGCCCGCGGCGGAAACGCTGGCGGCGGAGCTCCAGCGAACGCAGGTACTGGTGGCGGTCCTAACCAGGGTGGCGGTTTCAGCCGTCCTGGTGGCGGCGGCGGTCGTCCGGGCCCAGGCGGTCGCGGTACCACAGCTGGCGCATTCGGTCGTGGAGGCGGCCGTTCCGTAAAGGGACGCAAGTCGAAGCGTGCGAAGCGTCAAGAGTTCGAGCAGATGCAGGCACCTTCGTTGGGTGGTGTAACCGTTCCACGCGGTGACGGCTCAACGGTAGTACGTTTGCGTCGTGGCTCGTCGCTCTCTGACTTCGCTGACAAGATCGATGCGAACCCAGCAAGCCTGGTTACAGTTCTGTTCCACCTTGGTGAAATGGCAACTGCTACCCAGTCACTCGACGAAGACACATTCGGTACCCTCGGTGCAGAACTTGGCTACGTCATCGAAATGGTTTCGGCAGAAGACGAAGACCGTGAACTGCTCGAAGGATTCGACATCGACCTCGAGGCTGAGCAAGCCGGAGAAACCGACGAAGACCTTGAAGCACGTCCACCAGTTGTGACCGTAATGGGACACGTTGACCACGGTAAGACGCGACTTCTTGACGCAATCCGTAAGGCTGACGTGGCATCCGGCGAAGCC
>DFNY01000044.1:9404-9644 GCA_002376595.1 Jonesiaceae bacterium UBA3555
CCTTGTGGTTGCAGCTGATGACGGTGTCATGCCACAGACTGTCGAAGCGCTCAACCACGCGCAAGCAGCTGGTGTGCCAATCGTGGTCGCAGTCAACAAGGTTGATAAAGACACCGCGAACCCATCCAAGATTCGTCAGCAACTGACCGAGTACAACCTCGTGGCAGAAGAATACGGTGGAGACACCATGTTCGTGGACGTTTCAGCAAAGCAGAACAAGGGAGTCGAGGCCCTACTCGC
>DFNY01000049.1 GCA_002376595.1 Jonesiaceae bacterium UBA3555
GCCAACTGTAATTCTCGTCCGGTTTTCGCGGATAACGGTAATCTCGATTTCCCCGGGAATGGGTACTACCGACTGAAGGTGAGAACCGAGCCGTTCGGTGAACCGGGGCAGTTCGTTTTCGGGCACTTTGTTCGGGGCTACGGCAACTCGTATTTGATGCCCTGCTGACAGCACGAATGCGGATTGGACGCCTTCGAAAGACAGAACTTCGGCTTCGATAGCTTCCATACGCGTGAAGTAAGAACCAACGTCTTCTTTCCGTGCACCTGGCCTCGAAGCAGAAATCGAGTCAGCGATCTGCACAACAATTGCTTCCAATGACGAGGCTTCAACGTCATTATGGTGCGCTGCAATCGCGTTGACCACATGCGAACTTTCGCCATGGGNNAAATCCGGCCCTACGAGCCACTTCTGAATCGAGCCCGACTTCGTCAGCGAGTATCCCTGCGATCAATGAGGTCTCAATCGAGTGTTCTAGAACGTTTTGGGTGTAGGACTTCCGGAACCTAAGACGTCCCAAGAGACGTACTAGCTCAGGGGCTACACCCTTCACTCCAACTTGTTCAAGTGCGGAGAATCCTGCCTCTTTGCTGCGCTGAGCAATAGTTTCTCGCGCCTTCTCAACTTCTGTTTCGATGCGAGCGGGTGAAACCACTCCCCCTTTGAGCAGGTTCGCCAGGGCAGTGATTGCGACGTCACGGCGTTCGCTGTCGAAACTAGAGACTTTGACAGACAGTGAGTGGTCTTCAATAAGGAGGTCTACTCCGGTCACAGCTTCGAAGGTCTTTATATTTCGGCCTTCTTTACCGATGATGCGCCCTTTGAGGTCTTCAGACTCCAGTTCGAACACTTCAACTGCGAGTTCAGAGCTTGTAGGCACAGCCAACCGAGCTAGCGAATCCACAAGAATTCGTTGCGCAGCGGAATGAGCTGACTTTTCAGCCTTGATGAGACGGTCACGCGTTGTGCGTTCGATGTAACTAGCTTCTTCGCGTTCCACTCGTTCATGTAGTTGCGCCCGGGCTTCGTCTTCGGTTAGGCCTGCAACCACTTCGAGGCGCGAGTCGTATTCTCTTCTGATCCTGCTGATGCTTGCTTGCCCCGCTGCCAGTTCCGCTTCTCGCTGGGAGATCACTGCAATACGGTCTTCTAGCTCGTCTTCGCGGTTATCAATTGTGAGTTGCTGGCGTTCAACGGTGTCCCGTGCGCGCGCGATCTCTGCCCTCGATCGTTTGGCGTCGCTCTCCGCCTGTTCGCGAATCATGCGTGCGTCGCGCCGTGCTGCAACTACGAGCAGCAATGCGATGAGTGCTATGAGAAGCGTGGCAACAATGAAACCAGATTCGGTCCAGTTCACGGGCTCCTCCGGTTCTGTGCGGCGCAACTGACTTGCAACAAATCTACACGTTCATTTTTCTCCCGTGAACCCAGTGCAGACCTAGGTTCGCAGGTAGAGAACGTTTTCGAGACAATGCGCACTAGATTTCTGGTTCGTTGGCCAAGACCTCACGGATACACGCCATAGATATTCCTGGTGAGTACCCCTTGCGTGTCAGATGACCTAATGCTCTGCGAATTCGAGTGGGAGTGTCAGCACGCGCATCTTTGGCAAGCCTTTTGCGCGCGAGCATAATTACGGCTTCGCGTTCATCTTCGGGTTCTATCTGTTCGAGTGCAAGAGAAATCGCATCCTGCTCGAATCCCTTGCGCTGAAGTTCTTCAGCAATTGCTCGGCGTGATCGTCCTCGTTCACTAAACCGGGTGCGAGCTATCATGCACGCTGTCTCATGTTCGTTGATGAGGCCAACGTCCTCGAGCCGATCAACGAGTTCTTCGCAGATCTCGGCACTATGCCCCTTGCTTTCAAGCCTCGCTTGCAAATCCTTCTTGCTGCGACCAGCGGACGCGAGAATTCGCATTGCGGTTTCCCGCGCCCGCTCCAGATCATCATTGAGCCTCATTCGGCTTTCTTCGGGTACCGAATCTGGGTCATATTCGATGATTCGCACAGGGTATTACCTATTTCTTTGCAGTCTTTGCTGCTGACTTCTCGGCTTTCTCAACCTTGTCGGTATCCGCGAAGTCATCCGATTCAGTGTTCGAGTTTTCACCGATTCCGAGTTTTTCCTTGATCCGCTTCTCAATTTCGTTTGCAAGCTCTGGGTTGTCACGCAGGAACTTGCGGGCATTTTCTTTACCCTGGCCAAGCTGATCACCCTCGTAGGTGTACCAAGAACCTGACTTGCGTACAAAGCCGTGTTCAACACCCATATCGATGAGGCCACCTTCACGGGAGATTCCTACGCCGTAGAGGATGTCAAACTCGGCCTGCTTGAATGGGGGCGCCATCTTGTTCTTCACTACCTTGACGCGGGTACGGTTACCTACCGGTTCGGTACCTTCTTTGAGCGTCTCAATTCGGCGGATGTCCAAACGCACCGATGCGTAGAACTTCAACGCCTTTCCACCTGTGGTGGTCTCTGGCGAGCCGAACATAACACCGATTTTCTCACGCAGCTGGTTGATGAAGATAGCGATGGTTCCAGTGCTCGACAGCGCACCGGTGATCTTTCGCAGCGCCTGAGACATCAGTCGGGCTTGCAAACCGACGTGAGAGTCACCCATTTCACCTTGGATTTCGGCCTTTGGCGTCAGGGCCGCGACCGAGTCCACAACGATGATGTCGATTGCGCCGGAGCGGATAAGCATGTCCGCGATTTCCAGTGCTTGTTCACCGGTGTCTGGCTGCGACACCAGCAACTCATCGGTGTTGACACCGAGTTTCTTGGCGTACTCAGGATCCAGCGCGTGTTCCGCGTCAATGAATGCAGCAATTCCGCCTGCGCGTTGCGCACTCGCAACCGCGTGCAGTGCGATGGTGGTCTTACCTGANNTGGTCGGTTGTCGTCTCCTAGGCGCATGATCGAGCCTTTACCAAACTGACGGTCAATCTGTCCGAGCGCTGCTTCAAGCGCTTTCTCGCGATCTGCCGAGAGTGCCATGGAGGTTTCCCCTTTGTCGTGCCTCGCGCCGTTGCGGCCAGAGGCATTGTTCAATTCTTCCTACACGTTATTTGATGCCTATGACATCAGCTTTTCTACAGCTCCGAGCACGACGAGTTCAGTGTAGAAACAATGCGAATTTCAGTTGTGCATACAGCATAACCGAACACATGTTCGAAAAAAGAACATTTCCGCGCGCTGTGTCGCACCCAACTTGAACACAGAAGAACCCTGACTCTTGAATCCGCTGTAGGGCTAGCACGCCCTATCGAGGAGGTGCTTGCCGGAACTTGNNCGGTCGGCGTCGCTCACGTCAAGAGCATCACACAATGCATGCCACACAAGTTTTGGTTCAATTCCGCGCTCAATAGCCTGCTCTGCGGTCAGATTATCCAACTCCGTAAGGACCTGATCCGCAGCCAGAGTCTTGCCATACCGGGGACCAAAGACCTCGTCGATAAGCATCCAGAATTCTCTATTTCGCACCATACAAGGGTGACACATCAATGCCGGTGCTCGCGCTCTTGCTACCCAAGCGAGACAATAATCATGTGACCCTAGGCAACCAAGATTCCACAGCGACCAACACATCCGATCCCAATGATGTGCTTTCTCTGTTCTCCCAACCGACTAGGACTTGGTTCACGGGCGCGTTCGAGGCACCAACTGCAGCCCAGCAAGGCGCGTGGAGCGCCGTAGCGCAGGACAACCACGCGGTTGTTGTTGCCCCTACCGGATCAGGTAAAACGCTCTCTGCCTTCTTGTGGGCAATTGACAAGATCTCGCAAACACCGGTTGATCCGGAGCAACCACTTAACCGGTGCAAGATTCTGTATGTATCGCCACTGAAAGCTCTCGCCGCAGACGTCGAACGTAACTTGAGGTCACCGATCCGCGGCATCGAGCAAGCGAGCCTACGCCTGGGCATTGAGCCGCGCGAGATACTAGTGGGCACCCGCACCGGTGACACACCCCAGAATGAGCGCCGGAAGTTTGCAAAGACTCCCCCAGACATTTTGATTACCACCCCGGAATCGCTCTTCCTCATGCTCACATCTGGGGCGCGAGCCGGCTTGGCCGGTATCGAAACCGTCATCATCGATGAGATCCACTATGTTGCCGGAACCAAGCGCGGTGCGCATCTAGCACTGAGCCTCGAACGTCTTGACGCATTACTTCCTTCCCCCGCACGTCGAATTGGGCTGTCGGCGACCGTCGAGCCGGTCTCTGCGGTTGCTGAATACCTGAGCGGTGGACGCCCTCTCTCCGAGGGCGGGCGCCAGGTGAGCATAGTGAAGCCCAAGAACGAGAAGATCTTTGACATCCGCGTAGATGTCCCAATTCCAGACATGTCTGACCTAAGCTCGGCACCGATCAAAGTTGCCGGCATTGACCCTGGCGCTGACGGCGTTTCCATTTCTACCCAGCAACGGTCTTCCATCTGGCCTCACGTTGAAGAGACCATTGTTGATCTGATTGAAGATCACACGTCAACGCTAGTGTTCACCAACGCCAGACGCGGCGCTGAACGCCTCACCGCGCGGCTCAACGAAGTGTGGTCAGAACGCGAAGGCGACGAAGTACCTCCACGCGGTGAACTCATCGGCGCCCAAGTCCAAGCCCAATCAGGAGCGAGCGCTGGCGTGCCAGCGACTATAGCCCGCGCACACCACGGGTCCATGTCCAGAGCTGAACGAACCCGCACCGAAACTGACCTAAAGAACGGTGCACTCCCCGCCGTCGTCTCAACGTCGTCCTTGGAACTCGGAATCGACATGGGCTCCATTGACCTGGTTGTCCAGGTGGGGCCCCCACCTTCGGTGTCGAGCGGGCTGCAACGAGTGGGACGAGCAGGCCACCAAGTCGGGGCCACGTCCAAGGGCATCATCTTCCCTCTACACCGAGGCGAACTACCAGCAACTGCAGTCATCGCCCAACGAATGCGCGAAGGTGTAAAAGAAACGTTCCATCGCGTGCGCAATCCTTTGGACGTACTCGCTCAACACATCGTCGCAATGGTCGCCGTAGATGATTGGAACCTTGACGATGCACTGAAATTAGTACGGCACGCCGCACCATACTCCACACTGGGCGACGCTTNGTTCACTGCAGTTCTAGACATGCTCGCAGGGCGGTACCCGTCTGAGGACTTTGGTGAATTGCGCGCTCGCATCGTGTGGGACCGCGTTGGAAATGTTCTTTCTGCCCGTCCTGGCGCATTGCGACTCGCCACCACTTCTGGTGGAACCATTCCAGACCGAGGACTATACGGAGTCTTTCTCGTTGATGACGCAGCTCCCACAGCGTTCGCAACCGAATCAGAAGAAGCCGCCAGCTCGATTGTNNCGCGAGCATGTCTTCACGCCCGAACGCTCGCACTACAAAACTGCGGGGCTCGAAGCGTGTTGGTGAACTCGATGAAGAGATGGTCTACGAATCACGCGTTGGCGACGTGTTCACGTTGGGTTCCTCAACCTGGCGAATTGAGGAGATTACCCCAGACCGAGTTTTGGTTTCTCCGGCTCCTGGAATCCCCGGTCGGCTGCCTTTTTGGAAGGGCGATTCGCTGGGCAGGCCGGTGGAACTTGGGCAAGCTATTGGAAAGTGGCTACGAACCACTCTGCATAATCGCGAAGATGACACCATCTGGCAGGGCATGGATGCATTTGCACAGGAGAATTTGCGTCAATACATCGACGAACAGCTCGAAGCCACTGGGGTCCTCCCTTCAGATAACACAGTTGTCATTGAGAGGTTCCGCGATGAGCTCGGAGACTGGCGTATTGTCATTCACTCGCCATTAGGTGCGAGAGTTCATGCTCCATGGGCTTTGGTGATTTCTGATCGAGTGCGCCAAAAGTACGGCATTGACGCGTCAGTTAGCCACTCAGACGACGGCATAGTGCTCAGGCTTCCCCAAGTAGAGGCATCATTCGATTTCGATGACCCTTTCGCGCAAGACAACGATGTGCCGGCGACGGCGCAGGTGGTTTTGGAGGACTTGTTCATTGATCCGGCTGAAGTAACCACCCTCGTCCGAGACCAAGTTTCCGACTCTTCGCTCTTTGGTGCTAGGTTCCGTGAGGCCGCTGCCCGGGCGCTTCTGCTTCCCAAGGCGCGCCCACCTAAGAGGCAGCCGCTGTGGCAGCAAAGGCAGCGTGCCGCTCAGCTACTTTCAGTTGCGTCTAGTTTCCCCGATTTCCCCATAGTTTTGGAAGCAGTGCGTGAATGCCTTCAAGACGACTTTGATGTGCCAGCTCTCAAGGAACTCATGGCTGGCGTCTCGTCAGGCAGCATCCGTATCGTGGAGGTGGAGACACCACACCCATCACCATTCGCGTCCTCGTTGTTGTTTGGCTACACAGCGCAGTTTATTTACGACGAAGACGCACCTTTGGCGGAACGACGTGCGGCAGCACTCACTCTGGATCCCACGCTTTTGGCAGAACTACTGGGCGCTGATGGCAGCGGTGACTTGGCAGATTTGCTCGACCCAGCTGCAGTAGAACAAACTATCCGCGAGGTCGGTTATCTCACGGAGCAGCGCTCTCTGAAGACGGCAGAACACGTGTGGGAATACCTGTTGCGGTCTGGACCCAACACCTTGCATGAGATTGCGCGAAGAATGCATGGCGCCTACGTACGTGACCACGCCGCAGTCGAGGGTTCATCAGATACCTCTGGTTCAGCCAACGAGGAAGCTCATTTCTCACCTTCAGATGTGGTTGGAGATGAACTACNNCTACTGAGCACGACCCAAAACATGCTGGAAGCGCTGGAAAACTCACGCCGTGTCATCAGGGTTCGGTTAGTTAACAACCAGGACGCAGACCCTTGGAAGTGGGCTGCAATTGAGGATGCGGGGCGGTTGCGCGATGCTCTTGGAGTCGCGCTTCCGGTAGGGATCCCCGAAGCGTTCACCGAACTAGTGCCTGATCCGCTAGGCGACCTTGTGCGCAGGCACGCACGAACCCACGGGCCGTTCACGGCTGCGCAGGTTGCCAACCGTATGGGTCTTGGTGTCCGGGTGGTGCAAGAGACGCTTCGCAGGCTAGTGAGTAGTGGACATCTCGTTGCCGGGCGACTCTCACCCACCTCAACGTCAAGCAATGCTGAAGAGTATTGCGATGCGGATGTCATGCGCACATTGCGGCGGCGTTCACTCGCAGCCCTTCGAGCTGAAGTTGAGCCAGTTGCGCCACACACACTTGGGGTGTTCCTCGCTCAATGGCAAAAGGTGTCACAACTGCGCGGAGTTGATGGCCTGTATCAGGCGATCGAGCAACTGACAGGCGCTCCCATTCCCGTTTCCGCACTCGAGTCGCAAGTCCTGCCAGCTCGGGTCACAAACTATTCCCCGTCGATGTTGGATGAATGGCTGTCCTCTGGTGAGGTCCTGTGGTTCGGCCACCGTCAATTACCTGGACCGCGTGGCGGCAAAGACGCCTCTGTCTCACTACACCTGAACGATGGAAGCGACCTCACGCTGCCCAGCGTGGTGGCTCTCAAAGACCACGATGAATTTGGTGATTCCCAATCCCATCAAGCCGTCTACCAGATCTTGTCTAGCGGAGGCGCATACTTCATCCCACAAATTGCTACCGAAGTCGAACTACCGCTCAGCCAAGTCTCAAACATCTTGTGGGATTTGGTATGGGCTGGCCTGGTATCCAATGACAGTTTCGTGCCCATGAGATCACTCCTAGGGAATACGGGCTCAGCGCCCGCCTCTCGCACACCAACTAGTGCGAGATCCGCACGATCTCGTTTCGGTGGTCTTTCGCGCCCCCTAGTATCTGATGCAAGTACATCGGGGATACATTCGGGGCGCTGGAGCGCTCTGCCATTGCGCAATCTGGACCCTACCTCTCGACTGCACGCAGCCGCGTCAGTGCTGATGGACCGATACGGAGTGGTCACACGAAATGTAAATCTTGTAGAAGAGTTAGAAGAACCATTCGGGCAGATTTACAGGGTGCTTTCTACGGCAGAATCCATGGGTAAGGTTCGCCGCGGATACTTCATTGAGACTTTGGGAGGTTCGCAGTTTGCACATGAGGGTGCCGTTGACTTGCTACGCACCACTGAAGCCAATATCAAGTCTGCAAACGAGCGAGCCTTCTACACCGCCCAAGTCCTCGCCGCATGCGACCCAGCCAACCCCTATGGCGGCTTGCTCGCTTGGCCACATTCCGCCGTTGACATGGCGACTCACCGCCCAGGAAGAAAAGCCGGCGCAACAGTCGTTCTAGTCAATGGCGAGCTGTGCCTATATGTGGAAAAAGGCGGAAAGTCTCTCCTGACGTTCAGCCAAGATTTGCCCCGGCTAACAAGCGCCGCTCAATCTCTCGCCCAAGGAATCGACTCCGGCAGAGTACCAAAGGTCCACTTTTCCAAGATTGACGGCGCCAATGCCCTGTCATTCGTGCGGGCAACCAGTGGGAATGAAGCCTTTCTGGCCCGAAAAGCTGCTGGATACACGGTCACGCCATCTGGCGTGCGTTATCTGCCCACGCAGCGCCAATCACGGGGATACCAACGTGCCTGAAGGAGATACCGTACTCAACGCAGCCAACGCACTGCATAGAGTGTTGGCTGGAAAGGAACTAATCCGTGGCGACCTCAACTGGCCCTCAGCGCCGCCAAACGGCGTAGCGGGCGAGATTGTCGACGAGGTGGCTGCGTTCGCAAAACACATGCTGTTTCGGTTTCGCAGTGGGTTCACTCTTCGCACCCACCTGCGCATGGACGGAGTCTGGCGAATAGTACCCAGTGCTAGCAGAGAAGCCGTGCGGACTTCTCCATATGTTCGGGCAGCTCTGGGCACCGATGAGTTTACTGCCCTAGGGTATCGGCTTGGGATGCTGGATACGTTCGATTCACGGCAAGAATTGCAGCATCTGGCGCACATGGGGCCGGACATCATGGCAGATTTCTTTGTGCCGACTCCCCTCATTGGCAGGGTCTTGGCGCATCCCGGATTGAACTTGGCTCCTAGGCAGGCGAAACCTGGCCTCGTTGGTGCGCAAGTAGGGCTTGTTCCGCAGGCACGGTATTTTCAGATCGATGGAACGCTACATCCGGGGGCACACTCGTTAGCTGACCCCTATGAAGTATCCCCATCGAAAGCCCAAGAGTCAGTACTCTTGAGCCAATCACGCGTGTTCTCAGACGAACAGTGGCGCATTAGCATCGAGCGTTTCAGGCAACATGACCCCAGCCGACCCATTGGTGAGACACTACTCGATCAAAGTCTTGTGTCTGGCATTGGGACAATCCATATGGCTGAAGGCCTGTTCACGAGGTCAGTACATCCAGACGAACCGCTGCGGAACGTAAAGATCCCAGAGTTGCTTGCAACGATCCGCGCGAACATGATCCGCGCGTCGCTCGACTACCCGCGAGGTCGAACAATTCATGTCCATTCACGCGACTCAGAGCCTTGCCACAGGTGTCGGGGAAAGATTGTAGTCAAGGAAGTTGGGCCGCCCACTCGTCGGCGCCCAGCATTCTTCTGCCCACGATGCCAGGTGCTACAAGGTGAGCCAGGTTCCGAAGGGTGAGCCAGGTGCTACTAGGTGAACCATTCGCCACCAAGTGAGTAGCGCACAGCAATCCTTTGGGAAACATGAGCGGAGTGTGCCCCACGCTTGCCGTTAGGGCCGAAGCGCATATGACAATGCACATGACAAAGGCACCCACATTGTGGGTGCCTTTGTCATTATGGAATGTGTTCTGAATTCACACCTGAACTCAGATCTGCACGCTTAGAGTGCTGCAGGTACTCGCGAGTACTTGACCATGTCCGCTGGAATCGTATCTGGAAGNNCGATTGCCAAGCCTTCAGCTACAGCAACTCGATCGCTCACCTCGCGCAAGATCAAGGACAAAGGCGTGTCAAGTGCTTCACAGATCGATCCAAGAAGCTCAGACGATGCTTCTTTCTGACCACGTTCAACTTCACTCAAGTAACCGAGTGAAACTCGCGCAGCTGACGATACCTCTCGAAGTGTGCGCCCCTGACGCTGTCGTGCCGTCCGTAGGACGTCACCAATTTCTCGACGTAGAACTACCATCCGGCTACCTCCCTTCGCGTCTACGTAAAAGCAAGACTAAAAAGTCATCCTCAATACTAAGGACTTTTCGCTCTTACGAAAGTCTTGTGTGCCGTTTATCTTGTCACGTTGCTCTTCACAAGTCACGTTGAAACAAGTTCCACACGGGCAATCCAGCACTTTTCGCCCTGTGTGTTTCGCTGCACCTTTTGACAGTGCATTGCGAGTTACTTGGTACAACGGAGCAGTGCTCCAATTTGTTCCTTGAGCGTACCCGACTCAACTATGCAGTGTGTCACACGTCCGGAGTGTGGTCTGGTGTTACCCAACTTGTACCGCCGAATAACTACACACGAGATAGTGCAGCAAGGACCGCGACCTTCCGTATGACTTCACGTTTACTTAATGTATTGCGTCCACCTGTGAATTGGCTGCTTGCACCAACTTCATCAATGACCTCGGAACCCACGACCATCCCAAACACAACCGCGTGTGGGCGGGGTCCAGCGTGAGCGACACCAATAAATACTGTGCCT
>DFNY01000048.1:0-2662 GCA_002376595.1 Jonesiaceae bacterium UBA3555
GGTTCAGCAGTCGACGTAGCGCCTTCAGTTGAGGTAGCTGCGTCTTCGGTGCCGGTTCCAGCTGTGTCCGTGGCGCCAGCGTCCGTGCTGTCACCGTCAGTTTGGCCCGTGGTGTCTTCAGAAGCCTTTACAGGTGCTGGATCTCCCACCACTAGCACAGGGCGGAACTGCATCTGCGCAGATTCTCGGACGAGTGCGAGAGTTTCCTTGTCTGGCTGACCAGGCAAAGCTACAACGATGTTTTGGCCACCTTGGCTCGTGATTTCGGCTTCTGCCACACCAGATGAGTCCACTCGTTGTCGAATGATCTCAATTGCCTGGTTAATGTCTGCAGAACTTACCGGTTCGTTGTTGGTCGTTACTGCCTGCAAGATGATCTGTGTGCCACCCTCGAGGTCCAAAGCCAACTTGGGAGCCCAAGTTGCATCAGACCAACGAGTTCCAGCAAAGATCGAACCTACGAGCACTAGAACGACGGCAAGCAAACCAAAAAGTGGCCTCGCGTACCGGGGCTTTTTGGAGGTAGCCAACTTCGTCTCTTCTCATAAGTGTGACCCTCATTGAGGGTCACTGTTTCAAACGTCCATAAAAAACGCGCAGCGCGCAACAGAATGCTACATCTGCTGCGCGCTCAAGCATATTCCTGCTGGCAAACGACTATTTGTCAGATGCTCCGGATTCAGGAGTTCCAGGGTTCTCGTTTGGGTCAACCAGACCCTTCAAGTGCGCGTCATCCCCTGGCTTAGAAATCAACGAGGAAACGTCATCTGGTACTGCGAAACCTGCCGATTCGCCGCCACCAGCAACTGTCTCGTTAGCTACTGGAGCTACCGGGGCTGCTNCTTCGTATTCCTTAGCAATTGCAGCTCGGACCCACTGTGTGCGTCCGCCACCGATTGTTTCCAAGGTAACCAGGTCACCTTCGATGTCCACAACGGTACCTACGTATCCGGATGCGGTCATTACCTGTGCACCTGGCTGCATCGAGTCGCGGAATGCTAATGCTTCCTTCTGACGCTTGCGGGTGCTTCGGGTCATCAAGAAGAGGGCACCGAACATCAGCACCATCATGATTATGAATTCCATGACTTTCCTTATCAATCTAGGTGATCCTGTCGCATCTTTCGGCCAAAAGCCAGCATGCGAATCGGTTCACGAGGTCAGCAGGGCATCGCCCGTGCTAGGTCTGAATAGTTCAACGGAACTATAAGCAAAAAAGTGCCCGAATACCTGAACTCTATTTTACGAGAACAATGATGATGAGTCAGCCGGAGGCACCAAGCCGAGGTGGCGCCAAGTTTCTAGCGTTGCAACGCGTCCGCGCGGGGTCCGTCCCATCAGACCTTCACGCACCAAGTATGGTTCCGACACCGTTTCCACTGTCTCTGGTTCTTCTCCAACGGTGACGGCCAGCGTGGAAAGTCCGACTGGTCCTCCACCAAAGCGGGTGCACAAAGCTGTAAGCACGGCGCGGTCAAGCCGGTCTAGTCCGCGTGGGTCCACCTCATACACTTCGAGAGCTGCTTTAGCCGCCGCCAAGTCAAGCTTTCCAGTACCGCGTACCTGCGCCCAGTCGCGCACTCGACGTAAAAGCCGGTTGGCAATACGTGGGGTTCCGCGTGAACGTGACGCGATTTCTGAAGCAGCGTCGTGGTCTAGTTCCACACCTAGCAATCCGGCTGAACGAACGATAACGCGTTCTAGGTCAGATGCCTCATAGAAATCGAGATGACCAGTAAATCCAAATCGGTCGCGCAATGGTGCAGGCAACAATCCGGCTCTGGTAGTTGCTCCAACTGCGGTGAAGCGTGGGAGCGAGAGAGGGATTGCCGATGCACCCGCGCCCTTACCTACAACTACGTCAACACGGAAGTCTTCCATTGCCACATACAGGAGCTCTTCAGCTGGACGTGCCAACCGGTGGATTTCGTCGATAAAAAGGACTTCGCCTTCGTCTAGTGAAGACAACACCGCAGCGAGGTCGCCGGCATGCTGGATTGCAGGGCCTGAGGTTACCCGCAGCGATACACCTAGTTCGGCAGCAATAATCATGGCTAGGGTGGTCTTTCCAAGCCCGGGAGGGCCAGAAAGAAGTACGTGGTCCGGAGCCGAATTACGACCCTTGGCGGCGTCTAGCACCAACGAGAGTTGGTCGCGGACTACGCGCTGGCCTACAAAGTCATCCAGCGACCTGGGGCGCAAGGCAGCTTCTGCTGCCCGTTCAATGTCACTAGCGCCTGCTGAAGTAACGCGNNCCCCAGAACCTTGAGCGCGCTGCGCAGGGTCGAAGGGACAGCTTGCGCCTCCACAATGGTCAAGCCGCTGTCCTTAAGCACCTGCTCTACAGCCTCTTCTGCAGCCTTTACATTCCTGCCTAGCGACATCAATGCGTCAATAACCTGAGCGCGTTCGTCTGAGACTTGGGCCGGAACTGGCGAACCTACGCCCGCAACGACAATTGGTGCCTGCATCTTTCCTTGAAGTTCGAGCAGAATACGTTGGGCAACTTTAGGTCCAATTCCGGGAACCCGTGTCAGAACCTTGACGTCCTGGTGAATGACCGCGCTTCGAATAGTTTCCGCAGAGTGTGCCGCCAACATTGCCAAAGCGAGCCTAGGACCAACCCCCGAAACCGTCATGACAATTTCAAAGACCTCGCGCT
>DFNY01000048.1:2682-8177 GCA_002376595.1 Jonesiaceae bacterium UBA3555
TCCCGGTCTCATGGAGGCCAACGTATTCGGGGTTGCAAACACGAGGTAGCCAACACCGTTGACATCCAGAATCACCGAATTCAGCCGGATGGTGGCCACAACTCCAGTAAGCGAAGCAATCATGAAAGATACTCGAACACTCTCTATAGAACGTATGTACGAATAGCGTAGCGTGGTTAGCGTACTCCGCGGGCTCGGCGCGCCGCTTGTTCGGCCGCAGCCCATTGCCNNTTGCCGTTGCGCTGAGGTCATTTCGTACCGTTCGGCTTTGTCCAGCATCGCAGCGGGGCGCCAGAGCTGACAAATTGCGATTGCCAGTGCGTCGGCAGCGTCGGCTGGTTTAGGAACTTCAGTCAGCCCTAGGATGTTGGCAACCATGCGCTGGACTTGTGGCTTTTGTGCAGTTCCAGAGCCGGTGACTGCCGCTTTTACTTCCGAAGGCGTGTGCAGGGCCACCGGTAGTCCGCGTTTCGCTGCGGCGACCATTGCGAGTCCGGCCACTTGGGCGGTGCCCATGACTGTGGACACGTTGTTTTGTGCGAATACTCGCTCGATGGCTACGACATCTGGAACATGTAGGTCCAGCCACGAATCGAGGTCTTGAGATATCTTGAACAGCCGTTGATCTACGGACAAATCGGGGGTGGATCTAGCAACCCCGACCGCCACGAGGGCCGCACGGCGTCCCGTTGCGGGATCGACAAAGCCAATTCCGCAACGGGTGAGCCCTGGGTCAACGCCTAGTACGCGCACTTCACACCTTTACTGTGGGAGGTATTCAGCGCGTGCGGCGCTGTAAAGTGACACTCAGTCTTCTGCTTCAAGTTCTGCCATGACGTCGTCTGGCACGTTGAAGTTTGCGTACACGTTTTGTACGTCGTCGGAGTCTTCAAGTGCGTCGATCAGCTTGAATACCTTCTTTGCACCTTCGGCGTCTACGTCAATTCGGGTTGCTGGGTACCAGATGGACTCGTCGTCGTAGTCGATACCTTCGGCTTTGAGTGCTTCGCGCACTGCGGTGACGTCGGTTGGCTCGCAGATGATCTCGAACTTTTCGTCTTCATCGTTGATTTCTTCAGCGCCAGCTTCAAGCACGATCATCATCAGATCGTCTTCGGTCATGTCGCCCTTGGTTACCAGGAACTGGCCCTTGCGGGAGAACATGTATGCAACTGATCCTGGGTCAGCCATCTGTCCACCGGAACGGGTGAAGCCCACGCGAACGTCTGCTGCAGAACGGTTCTTGTTGTCGGTCAAACATTCAACCAACACTGCGATGCCGCCTGGTGCGTAGCCTTCGTACATGATGGTTTGGTAGTCGGCGCCACCTTCGATCAACNNCTGCACCACGCTTGACTGCGCGGTCAATGTTGTCGTTTGGAACCGAGGTCTTCTTTGCCTTGGTGATTGCGAGATCGAGGGCTGGGTTTCCGCTGATGTCTGCGCCACCCATACGAGCTGCAACTTCAATGTTCTTGATCAGCTTGGCAAACGCCTTTGCACGCTTTTGGTCAAGCGCAGCTTTCTTGTGTTTGGTTGTGGCCCATTTGGAGTGACCTGACATGGTGATGGACTCCTTGTTGTAGTGACGTGTGCGGCTGGCTGGTGTTTGGCATACGCACACCGGCCTGCTTTTAGGCTCGCTCTAGCCACGTTCACAATGGAGGGCTGTGGAGCTGCGGCGTGTTCCGCCAATACAACAGTGGTAATTTTACCTGTTTTTTGGAGTAACTGGCGCACCTGCGGGTTCCCGGGCGGGTATGGGGCCCCAATTTTCAGTCTTTGATGGCCGATCGAGGTGTCCGAAGACACCTATTTGCCTAGGGTTTGGTGCCCTAAACGCTGTAGCGTTCCGTCCCATCCCTTCGCTAATTTCCCGACGATATTGGCAAGGTCTTCTGGGAACACTTCGATGGGTTGGTTGGCTAGTTCTTCTTGGGTGAGCCACGCAATGTCATCAACGAAGTCACGCTCAACTTCGGTCCACCCGTCTTTGGTAATGGTGTGACTGCCTGCGAGTTTGAAGTAGTAGAACTCTTCGTGTTGGAGAACGTCTTCTCGCTCGAAGTCAAACAGTGCAGTGCGTTGCAGTACGGGACCTTGCAGCTTCTCTGCGGCTACTGAAATGCCGGTTTCTTCGAATAGTTCGCGCGCAGCGGCTTGGCGTGATGTCTCGTCTCCCTCGATTCCGCCGCCCACGGTGAACCACCACTGACGCAAAGGGTTGTCACCGTCATGAGCTTTAAGCACGAGCACTCTGTTGTCTTGATCCAGAAGGATCACCCGAGCCGCATGCCGTTCGCGATGTACGCGGGTCACGAGACGCTGCGCGTGCTTGAAGTTCCTGGTTCTGCTGACACACTCGATGTTGTTGCAGCAACGTTGGCCCGTGGCTGCTTCAAACCGGCAGGCCAGGTGTCATCGAACTCAACCGTGTGTGGCATAGGTGCGTATCCGGCCAACCTGAAGAGGCGCACCCATCCTTTGGCGCGGACTCGCTGAGCCTGCAGAACTGATTCGTTGTGGAACCTACGAGCCAACTGCACGCGATACCAGGCGCCGGAGAGGTTATCTAGGAGCGCCGCGGCTTCGGGTGCGGTGTAGAGCTGTGCCGATTCTTCGGGTGATTCAAGAAGCTCTGTGATAACAGCAGTGAGCTCGGATTCATGCAATTCTCGTTGTGCACCGAGGCCCGCATCCAGTGCTTGGAGTACGCCAATTCGGCTAGCACCACCGTGGGCTGTAACTGTTCGGTGGGCTGCGACGAGTTCACTGAGGTCTGGCACCGCCACTGCAAGTTCTGAATCGCCGTCAGCAGCTTCTAGCAACACTGTTCGGGCGCTTTCTGCCAGAAGAACCGAGCTCACGGGGTCTAACACGCCAGAACTAGCGAGGTCTTGTGCGCTACTCGCGCGCCGCAGAAGCTGCGAATCCAGAGCTAGACGGGAGGCAACGACTTTTCGGTGCAACCTATCAAGGCGACGGGCATTGACCAGTGCGAACCAGACGATCAGCCCAGCAACGAGTAAGACTGCCACAGCAATTTCAGACCAGATCATTTGGACTCTCCTGAACTTTGGACCGGTGCATGCTCTGGATCTACTTCAACCCTACCCAAAGCGGCCGATGCGGAAAGCACCATCTCGTACACGGTAAGCACCTTACTTGTGACTTGCGACCAGTCGAACTGGCGCACAAATTCAGATGCTATTGCGGTGCGCGCAGCGCGCTCCTGGGGGTCATCGAGCGCGCGGATGATGGTTTTGGCCAAATCTTCACTGTCACCGTTTGTGAACATGAATCCTGCTCGACCATAATCTAGGACGCGTTCGAACGCGCCGAGGTTTGACGCCACTACTGCAGCGCCCGCGCTCATGGCTTCCACCAGCACAATTCCGAAACTCTCGCCTCCGGTTTGTGGGGCTATATACAGATCAACTGATGCGAGCAACGAAGCTTTTTCTTCGTCGGAAATCCCACCGAGGAATTCCACGTTCTTCCCGTGCTCTCCCAGTGTTTCGAGGGCGAGGGCTTTACCCTCGTCTCCCCTGCCAGCCACCAGGAATCGAGCGTTCGGGTAGTTCTTGAGCACCTGCGGAATCGCTGCAGTCAATACCTGCAATCCCTTACGTGGCTCATCCAAACGACCAAGGAAAGCAATTGTGGGCTGTTCTGGTGTTCCGGTCCATCGGGCGTCAGGCTGAGCCTGCACAAAGGTATCTACATACACCCCATTTGGGATCACAATGGCATCGCCGCCGAGGTGATCAATGAGAGTGCGCCGAGCATCTTCCGACACCGCGATGCGTGCGGAGAACTTCTCCAAGGACGGCCGAACCAACGGGAACACAAATTGCAGAGCACGTGACCGCAGCAGAGCGGTGTGGAAGGTCCCCACAATTGGGCCACGCGCATTCCACAGCGCCAGCATCGACAACGAAGGCGTCATAGGCTCATGCAAGTGCAAAATGTCGAAGTCACCTTCTTTGAGCCATCTACGCACTCGCGCAGCTGCCCTGGGACCGAAGGTTAGTCTGGCAACCGACCCATTGTACTTGATGGGCAGGGCTTTCCCACCGGAGGTGATGTAATCCGGGATCTCGGTGTCTTCATCCGCTGGCGCAAGCACCGACACCTGATGGCCCTGAGCCATAAGTGCTTTNNGCGAGGTCACGGATGTGGAACTGCACTCCGCCTGGCGCATCAAATGAATATGGGCAGACAATTCCAACGCGCAGCTTACGAGTTTCCATGAGATTCCTTAGCGAGTGTCGCAGCGTAGCGGCTTGGGTCTAGGTCTGCGATGAAGACCTTCTGCAGCATGTGCCAATCTTGCGGGTGTTCGGTGACTGCCGAAGCTAATGCGTCTGCCCACCCTTGGGTGGCTGCTGCGATCCGTTGTGTCTTGGGCAGCGACTGGTCCACTGAGACCGGTGGATGGAACTTGATCACGATCCCCCACGGTGACCCAGCTGCTTTTCGGCGCGCGCCGGTGAGTCGCTCATAGTGGATAGAAGTTGGTATCAAAGGAGCGCCAGCACCAACTGCGAGTGCTGCTGGACCAGCAGCAACACGTGCGCGGTGACCAAAAAAGTCAATTTCCACACCGGATGCTGACAGATCACGGTCAGCGAGCAAGCAAATGAGTGAGCCAGGCTTGCCAGCGCTTCTCAGAAGTTCTCGGAATACCCCTGAATCCCCGGCTGCCAGAATTCTCATTCCTAGTTCTTGGCGGAACCCAAGGAATGCTTGGAATACTTCTTCAGGTTTGAGCCGCTCGGCAACGGTCAGTACCGGGTTGATTGTGGCTGAGGCCCAAACCCCAGCGAGGTCCCAGTTACCTTGATGAGAGAGCGCAAGCACTGGGCTTCTACCTGCATCAACGTACTTGAGCATCTGATCCATGCCGATGGCTCGAACGCGGGCATTGATCTGCTCTCGGGAGGCATGAGTCAAAACGAAAGCTTCGCCGAAATAGCGCATGTAGGAGCGCATGCCCGACTTTGACAGTGACCGAAGTTGCGTGTGGTTCAGGTCGGGGCGGACTCGGTGGAGGTTCTTTTCAAGTTGCTGTACACCGCCCTTCTTGAGGAGCCAGGTGACGTCAGNNACGTAGGCGTTGAACGCCATTTAAGCCTCCTGGCTAGCTGCGAGTTGAGCTCGCTTGTACACGTGGGTCATACGTTGGAGCAGCGTAAAGATTGAACCGACTGCGAGTGCGATGAGTGCAATTGCGGCAATGGCATCGATGCCTGTGAAGCCGGTAATGCAGGCGGCTAGCAGTGAGATGAGGAGACGATCAGAGCGTTCAATGAGCCCGACTGTGGCGTCCAACCCCAGCCCTTCGGCGCGTGCACGAGAGCAGGACACCATCATTCCTGCAACGAGGCAGACCACTGAGGCAATTGCTCCCGTGGTGGACCAGGTCTGTTCACCATTTACCAGGAAGTAGGCCGCCAAACCCACAAAGATTGCGGCATCTGCCAGTCGGTCCT
>DFNY01000048.1:8399-14522 GCA_002376595.1 Jonesiaceae bacterium UBA3555
TGTGACTCAAATAGGCTGATTTTGCTGACAAATCATCCTGAGGTCGGATGGTATGACCGTTGGACGGAGAAGGCCGCTAGCACTACGGTGAAAGTAACGCACGTGACCTACGTCCCCAGTTCATTTAGCAGTAAAGTAGTTCAATGGAAGTGGGAAACACCCACTAGCTATACCCAAGGAGGAGCAATGAAGGCAGCACGCTTTTACGGCCAGCGAGACATTCGCATCGAGGACATTGAGCAGCCAGAACTACGCCCAGGCGCAGTAGCAATCGACGTTGCCTGGTGCGGCATTTGCGGATCCGACCTCCACGAATACCTCGAAGGCCCAATCTTCATCTCAGAACCANNACGACCTCACCGTAGGCGAGTCCGTCATCGTTGAGCCTTATTTTGTCTGCGGCGAATGTGCCCAGTGCAAGGCAGGACATTACAACCTCTGCGTCAAGATGGGCTTCATCGGACTTGCAGGCGGTGGCGGTGGCCTCTCCGAGAAGATCGTTGTTGACCGTCGTTGGGTTCACTCAGTAGGAGACATCCCACTGGACGAAGCTGCACTCATCGAACCACTCTCCGTGGGCCACCACGCAGCAATGCTCGCTGACCCACAAGCCGGCCAGGTAGCACTTGTCGGAGGCGCAGGCCCAATCGGTCTTCTCACCTCAGCGGTACTCAAGGCACTTGGCGTCACCGTCATCATGTCTGAACTGTCCGAAGCACGCAAACAAAAGGCTCTATCCTCAGGCGTAGCAGATTTCGTAGTTGACCCTTCCAAAGAAGACGTCATCGAGTTTGTGAAGTCCAAGACCGGCGGCGTCGGCGCAGACATGGCGTTCGAATGCACCTCCGTCAACGTTGTACTCGATACCCTCGTTGACGCGGTTCGTCCACNNCCAGCAACGGTAGACATGCACAAGATCGTGCTCAAGGAAATCGCTCTCAAGGGCGCAATCGCATATGCAGGCGACCACCCAGCAACGATCGAACTGGTGAATTCAGGCAAAATCGACCTCAAGCCATTCATCACCGGAAAGATTGGTCTCGACAGCCTCGTAGACGTCAGCTTTGACACCCTCATCAACCGCAATGAAACTGCAGTCAAGATCTTGGTATCCCCAACTCTGTAAGCAGTTAACGTAACCACAATGGGGCCGGCTTGATTGAATCAAGCCGGCCCCATCGTCGTAAAGAACGTCATTTTCCGACGAATCCCACAGCCGCATTTCTGCTCAACTTCCAGCGGCAGAGATCTCCTGCACAAACCACGAGGTGATAGTCGCTGGATGCGTGATTGCTGTTCCATGACACACCGAAAAGGCTCCGGCCCTCAGACAAGCAGCAGCATCGGCAGGCGAATGTACCCGACCCTCTGCAACAACTGGAACAGGGCACGCACCAACCACTTCTCGGAAGAACTCAAAGTCAGGTCCACTAGTTTTCGGACGAGCTCCTGTGTAGCCGCCCAAAGTGGTCCCAACAATATGCGCCCCAGCAGCCTGTGAAGCAATGGCATCTTCGAGACTTCCGCAATCAGCCATGATCAAAACCTGCGGGTGAGACTCAAGCAAACCAGCGAAAGTCTGGGCCAAAGACAATCCGTCCGGACGCTCACGAACCGTGCCATCGATGGCCACAATCGCGGCGCCAGCATCAGCAACAGCCCGAGCATGTTTCAACGTAGGAGTAATGAATACGCCCTCGTTGCCGTCCTTCCACAAACCTATGACCGGCACATCAACCGCCGCCACAGTCGCTTCGATATCCGCTAAACCTTGCACACGGATCGCCGCAGCCCCACCCACCACAGCAGCTTGCGCCACTTGGCTCATGGTTCGAGGATCCCGCATTGGCTCACCGGGATAAGCCTGCACAGAGACTATGAGTTTCTTGCTAAAGGATTGGATGAGTGGATGCATGTCGAACAACTTTTCGTAGACAGAATGAGTGACCAGAACACAGAATTAGGCGTTGCCGCTGGAGCGTGCCACATCCGCAGCACCAATGACCGCAGCGCTCGTTCCCAGCTGAGCCTCCACAATTGGAATCTGTGCATGTGAATGAGTAGCCGCAGCCCGATAGTGACCATCAATAGCTTCAAAGAACCGATCCCACGCATGGGCCAACCCGCCAGCCAAAATGATCATGTTCGGGTTAACCACGCAAGAAATAGCGGCCAGGCCTTGCCCAATTGCGCGGGCGGCCCTATCCAACACTTNNCCCAGGCAAGGGCTTCTCCGTCACGAGCACGTAACACCACATCACGAGTATCGCTCGCACAGACCAAGCCGCCTTCCTGCGCAGCTAAGTTGTAGTGACGCAGAATATTCGGGCCAGAAGCAATCGCTTCCAAGTGCCCTAGCCCACCACACGAGCATCGAGCGTCACCAGCAGCAGCACTAGGGATATGGCCAAAATCGCCAGCAGCATGGTGAGCACCAGACACCACCGTGCCATCAAGGATGACCGCACCACCTACACCCGTACCAATTGCCAACACCACCGCAGAGGTGGGAGCAACCCCCGTGCCGGAGAGCGCACGAGAGCCAGCTCCTTTCCACAGTTCACCACGAGCGTGAGCATTGACATCGTTGTCTACCGCGATCGGAATCTGAGGCATATCCAGACGCTCCCGCAACCCCGAAACGATATCCGTTCCACCCCACCCAACAAGAACGTCAGTTGAAGCCACAACCACGCCAGTGGCAGCGTTGATTGTTCCCGCACTACCGATCCCAATCGCCGTGGGAGCGCCACCCACCGAAGCAATCGCTGCACGAATCAGTGCAGCGCACACATCAAGAATTGCGCTCGCTCCAGCAGCACCTGGGGTGGGGGCAGTCTGCTGCGAAATCAGTTCCCCTTCTAAGGAAACCACTCCAGCAACAGTCTTCGTGCCACCCAAGTCCACGCCAATGAGGTACGGGAAACTATCAACGCCGAGGGTCATTACTGAGCAACTCCAGCTTCAGCCAAAATCGCGTTGATCTTGGAAATAGTCTCTCCGTCAATGCGGCCAGCAGGAGTGGACATACGGTTAGTGGAGATGACTCCCAGTTCATTCAACGAAGTCTTGAACGAACCCACACCAGAGGCACCACCTGCAAGGTGGGAAGCCTGGAACACGATTTCGAAGAGAGCAGCAAGACGATCCTGCTCCTCCTTAACCTCAGCCCACTTACCTTCCTGAGCCAGGTCCCACATCTTGACGTAACCAGCAGGGTCTACGTTACCCAACCCAGGTACAGCACCATCAGCACCAAGCAACAGCATGCCGTCAACCATGACCTCGTGGCCCGTGAGAACAGTCAACGGGCTGCCAGCAGCCTTGTTGAAGTTGACCAAACGACGGAAGGCAACGTCGTCACCAGACGAGTCCTTCACACCGTCCAGAACACCATCAACACCCAAACGCACCAGCATCTTTCCGTCCAACTTGATGTGAACACACACTGGCAGGTCATAGGCGTACAACGGCAAATCAACAGCAGCCTTGATGGCGCGGAAGTGGCGTTCTACTTCTTCCATGTTGGTCAAGATGTACATTGGCGCGGTAGCAACCAACCCATCAACACCCAAGTCCGCCGCACGACGGGCTTGGTCGATTACACGGTTGGTGGTGATGTCGATGATTCCGGCAATAACTGGAACACGACCAGCAACCTTTTCCACCACAAACGACAACACTTGCTCACGCTGAGTGTCGGTAAGGTAAGCAACATCGCCCGAGGAACCGAGTGCAAATACTCCATGCACCCCTCCCCCAATTTGACGCTCAATCATGGCCTCAAGCGAAACCAGATCCACTGATCCGTCCTCTGCCAAAGGCGTGATGAGCGGAGGAACAATTCCACGAAGTTTTGACTGCAAAGCCATGATAAATCTCCAAATCTAGTGCTCTGTGGCTGTTTTTGGCCGCGACAAGTAGCGCCCACCTGTGGGCGAAGGTTTTTCAGTTAGTTAAGCTGCTGTGATTTCTGGGTGAAGCAACGACGGCGCTGCCCCCAAGAGTTTCTGTGTGTACGGGTGCGATGGATTCTCCATCACCTGGCGTGCAGGTCCCTGTTCAACAATCTGACCGGCATTCCTCACCACAATTTCGTTGGAAATGTAGTTAACCGTCTGGATGTCGTGCGAAATGAACACCATCGAAATCCCGAGCGATTCCTTGAGGTCCTCAAGCAAGTTCAGAATCTGTGCGNNAGCGCTCGGGCGATTGCCACGCGCTGACGTTGACCACCAGAGAGTTGACCAGGTAGCGCATCAAGCGCCGAAGCTGGCAAACCAACCAAACCATTGAGTTCGTTTACGCGTGCTTCGCGTTGTTGTGGTGACCCGAACTGGTGAGTATCCATTGGGTCACGCAATGCGTCCCGAACTGTCATGCGAGGGTTAAGTGCCGTAGACGGGTCTTGGAATACTGCCGAGACGATCCGCCCAAACTCCTTGCGTTGCTTACGAGTGCGGTTCGTAGCGTCGTGTCCGTTGACCAGAATCTTGCCGGAGGTTGGGGCTTCCAACCCCAGCAGAACCTTGGCGGTTGTGGACTTTCCGCAACCGGACTCCCCCACGATTCCGATGGTGTGTCCGCGAGGAATCACCAGATCGACTCCGCGCACTGCGTGCACCAAATCGGGTTTGAAGAGTTTTCCAGTTCGTGCCTTGTAGGTCACGTGGATATCTTGAATTTCCAGCACAGCTGGTTGTGAAGTGGTCATTGTGCAGCTCCAACCTCAGCGAGTTCACGAACTTGAGCCTGCGTAGCCGCAAACCAGTGGTTAACCCCCGGTGCAACCTGAGTAAAGATTGGTCGCACGTGCGGGTCTCGGTTCGGATCGGTGGAACGATCCGCAAAACGATCACCTTNNACCAGTGCCTGACTCGATAGACAACACTGAACCAAGCAATCCACGGGTGTACTCATGGCGAGGGTCCGTGAGGATCTCTCTGGTCTCACCTTGTTCTACAACCTGGCCCGCATACATCACGGTGATTTCATGAGCTACTTCAGCAACCAGTGCTAGGTCGTGTGAAACGAAGACCAATGCAAAGCCGAGCTTTTCACGAAGATCGTTGAGCAGTGTAATAACTTGCTTCTGCACGGTTACGTCCAGCGCAGTCGTTGGTTCATCTGCCACAACAACCTTTGGGTCGCGGGTCAAGGCCATAGCAATCAGGACTCGCTGTCGTTGCCCACCTGAAAGCTCATGAGGATACGACTTCAGAGTACGAACGGGATCCAGCCCAACGAGCTCTAGAAGTTCTTCCGCCGAACGAGTTCCACCGCGCGAAATCAACTGCTTCATTTGCTTGCGGATCAACATCGATGGGTTCAAAGAACTCAACGCATCTTGGTAGATCATGGCAAGCTCATGACCCCGAAGTTTGTTGTGGTCCTTAGGACTCATGGTGAGCAGGTTCTTGTCGCCATACATGATCTGGCCGTCAAGTTCAGCGCCCTTGCCGTGCAGACCCATGATTGCAAGCGAAGTAATAGACTTTCCGCACCCTGATTCACCAACCAGGGCCATGGTTTGTCCCGGACGAACCGCGAAGCTTACCTTGTCCACCACGTTGACATCCCCGTGACGCTTAGGGAACCGAATTGCAAGGTCCTTCACCTCAAGCGCAGCAGGAACCGAGTAATCAGGTACCAGGCGATCGTTGCGGGAAAGTTCTACAGTTCTAAACGCGGCCAAGCGTTCCTCGAGTGGCACTGTGCGTAGCGCAGGCTCCACATCAGGTTGAGCTTCCGCCACAATCTCTTCGGATTCCTCTGCAATAACTTCTACAGTGTTCGCAACCGTGTCCTGCGCCGCCACCTTTACTTCTACTGGACGAGCATTTGGAGCAGCCAACGCGTCGGTCATACCTTCAGACAAGATATTCAAGCATAGAACCGTAAGCATGATGGCCAAGCCTGGGAACAACGTAGCCCACCAATATCCGCTCATTACAAGGTCACGGCCAGCGGCAATGATGTTTCCCCATGAAGGCTCAGGATCTGGCACACCAGCCTGAATAAAGGACAGTGAGGCTTCAAAGACGATCGCATCTGCAACCAACACGGTAGCGAACACCAAAACTGGTGCAATGGTGTTGCGGATAACGTGCTTGACCATGATTC
>DFNY01000048.1:14557-14928 GCA_002376595.1 Jonesiaceae bacterium UBA3555
AATCACGCGAGTGAGCTGAGGCACGTACAAGAACGCAATGGTGGCAATCAAGATGGGAAGCGAACGCCCAAACACTGCAACGAAAACTGCAGCAAGTGCGATGCCAGGGAAAGACATGATGATGTCCAACACACGCATCAAGATCTCGGCAGTCCACTTCTTAGCGGTGGCCGCAATTGAACCAAGCACGAGAGCAACCAACAACGCCAAACCAGTTGCACCCAAACCAATGGTCAGGGAATAACGCGCTCCGTATACAACGCGCGCAAAGATGTCACGTCCCTGTCGGTCAGTACCAAACCAGTGCTCGGCACTTGGCGCTTGCACCGGAAGACCCGATTGCAGCGGAGAGTGCTGAGCAACCAAAGGCG
>DFNY01000079.1 GCA_002376595.1 Jonesiaceae bacterium UBA3555
AGGTCACGCCGCGAACTATCAGTTGCTGCACTTGCGGCACTACGAGGTCTGCGAGTGCGTGACCGATTGTATTGACGTAGACGCGGCCTTGACCCCATTGCCTGGTCCAGATTGTTGGTGACTGGACGGGCGTGTTCCATGGGTCCCCGTCGCGTACTGGGATTGTTGTGGTGGCAAGTACCTCGCAGTGCGAGTCTGTGAGAACCCAGTACTGCTCCGAATGCATCTGAAAGTCTGTGATGCCTTGAGTAATTGGGTGGTTTTGCTCTGTGATGTGGACGGTGTAGTCCACGGAGTCGTGTGGGTGCGCCGCGAATTGTCCGCCGACCATCTGCAGGTAGTCGGTGGCCATCCGGAAGGAATCGGCGATTCCGCCGTGCCATCCTGCTAGACCCACCCCCGAGGTGACGGCCGCAGTCAGGCCGCGTAACTCGTCGGGAAGAATGTCTCCCATGGTCCAGTTCTGGATGATGACGCTGTGTTGCCGCAGGTAGTCGACGTCTGCGTAGACTTCAAGCGATTGCTCGGTGTGGACTTCAAAACCGGCTTCTTCGAGCGCTGGGACCATGATGTCCGCCGATTCTGCGGGCGCGTGCCCTTCCCAGCCGCCATATACAAATAGCGCTGGTGCAAGTGTGTCTGCCATGTCCTCTCCCGTTGTGGCTTGGTGTGTGTGCTTCTCGACGATCGCTTGGGCTGGTCCTGTGAGTCGCCTCTAGTCAGGTTAACTAAAAAGTGAGTCTATTGCCGCTGGTGAGAGCACGTGGTCTAGGGCGAGGTAGGCGCCTCCGAGGACGCCGGCTTTTTCGCGGGTGTGGGATGTGACTACGCGCAGGTGTTGGGTTGCTAGTGGCAGCGAGCGCCGGTAGAGGACTTCACGTATCCCGGCCATGAGTTGCTCTCCTGCCGCAACCATTGCGCCTCCCACTACTACGAGTGAGGGGTTCATCATCGAGACGCAGCCTGCGAGGATGACTCCAATTTCGCGTCCGGCTTCGCGCACTGCGGCGCGGGCTTCGGCGTTGCCGTCGCGGACGGCGGCGACTACGTCGGTTACGTTGTGGGTGTCGATTCCTTGTGAGCGAAGGTGTGCGGCTACTGCGTTTCCTCCCGCTATCGCTTCTAAACATCCGGTGTTTCCGCAGGTACAGGCTACTTCTTGGTGGCTATTGAGGGCAATGTGGCCGATGTCGCCAGCTGCTCCTTGGGCCCCGCGTCGCAGTTCGCCGTCCATGATGATTCCGGATCCGATTCCGGTGGCCACCTTGATGAACAGCATGTTGGTGTGGTCGTGCCAGGCGGTGCGGTGTTCGCCCACTGCCATGAGGTTGACGTCGTTATCTACGAGTACCGGGACGCCGAATTCTTTGCGGAGGTTTCCGGCTACGTCGTAGCCGTCCCAGCCGGGCATGATGGGTGGCGCTATGGGTTTGCCGGTGGAGTGTTCTACTGGGCCTGGTAGCCCTATTCCAATTGCTGCTACCGAGTGGGGTTCGTAGCCTGCGTCTGCAATTGCTTGTTTGGCCATGTCTGCAACGAGAGCTAGAACTTTTTGTGGGCCGTCGGCTATGTCGAGTGGGCGTTCATTGCTAGCCACGATTTCGGCGGCTAGGTTGGCGGCTGCTACGCGGGCGTGGGCGGCGCCTAGGTCCACGCCGATGACGATCCGTGATGCCGGGTTGAAGGCGAAAGTTGCCGGACGGCGGCCTCCTGTGGAGGAGGCTTCGCCTACTGAGGCTATGAGTCCAACTTCGGTGAGAACGTCGATNNCGCCGGTCATGGTTGCCAGTTCTGAGCGGGTTCGCGGGGCTCCATCGCGTAGCAACTGGAACATTTCCCCTGCTCCGGTAGGGCGTGGCGCGAACTTGAGGAGGCTTTCCATCTCACAAGTAAATCATTGTTTTTGGTGCGAGATAAGGCTTTAGTGCCAACTTCTTTCAATCACAAGTCAATAACAATGCACATTCTTTGCAACTTTTGATTGACAGCCGACAAAAGTCTGCTTAGGTTGTGACTATGGTCAACGACGACCCCAACCAGACACCGCTACTGCGGATGAGCAACATTGTGAAACACTTCCCTGGAGCAAAAGCCCTCGATGGCGTTGACCTCGAGGTGCTCCCCGGAGAAGTGCACTGCCTTCTAGGGCAAAACGGCGCAGGAAAGTCCACGCTGATCAAAGTGCTCTCGGGCGCCCACCAGCCAGACTCCGGCACCATCACCATCGACAACTCCACCGTCACCATCTCCACCCCAGTTGCTGCACTCAAACTGGGAATAGCCACCATGTACCAAGAACTAGACGTGGTGGATGGACTAACCGTGGCCGAAAACATCTACCTTGGACACGAACTGTCCACGGCAGGCATCTCACAGCGCCGCGAAGCAATCAAACGCTCCGCGGATCTGCTGAACCGTCTAGGGCACCCAGAGATTAAGGCCACCCGTGAGGTCTCCACTCTCTCCGCCGCCGGAAAACAGATCGTTTCCATGGCCCGCGCGCTGTCCCACAACGCCCGCGTCATCATCATGGACGAACCCTCCGCAGTTCTGGACTCCGAAGAAGTGGACAACCTGTTCCGGGTAGTGGAAAAACTCCAAGAACGCGGCGTTGCAATCGTCTACATCTCGCACCGACTCGATGAAATCCGCCGGATAGGTAACCGGATCACGGTACTCAAAGACGGCAAAACCGTTGCCACCAACCTTCCCGTGTCACAAACCCCCACCACCGAGCTCATCCGGCTCATGACCGGGCGAACCATCGAGCACGCAATCCCCCCACGTACCGAAAAACCTCAACTAGCCGGGGTCGCTCCCCTGCTCCAAGTCAAAGATCTGAGCCTAAATCCCACCTTCCGCAACGTCAGTTTTGACGTGCGACCCGGCGAAATCGTTGGTCTCGCTGGCCTCGTGGGTTCTGGCCGCTCCGAGATTTTGGAAGCACTCTACGGAGCCAGGCGCCCTACTTCAGGAGAAGTGAAAGTAGCAGGAAAGACTCTGCGCCCCGGATCGGTTCCCTCAGCCGTGAAAGCCGGAATCGGTTTGTGCCCAGAAGAACGCAAAGCTCAAGGGCTCATCCTCGGTGAACCCATCTACCGCAATATCACGATGGCAACTTTTGCCCAGTTCGCACGCGGCGGGTGGCTCAACGAACGCGCTGAGAAAAAAGCCTCAGAAGCTCAAGCACAAGCACTCGACCTACGCCCCATAAACGTCAACCGGGCAGCTGGAACTCTCTCCGGCGGCAACCAGCAAAAACTTATCCTGGCTCGCTGGCTCCTACGCGAATGCAAAGTGCTGCTCCTCGATGAGCCAACCCGAGGCGTAGACGTGGGTGCCCGAACCGAGATCTACCAGCTANNCGATTGGCTGACGCCGGAGCCGCCATCGTGGTGGTCTCCAGCGAAATCCCCGAAGTCATTGGATTGGCAGATCGCGTCCTCGTCATTGGAGACGGCTCAGTGATTGCTGAGCGTCCAGCAAACGACATCACCGAAGAAGACGTACTTAACCTAGTCATGGAAGGAAGCGCAGCATGAGCGATCCCACAACCGGGGTGCCCGCGAACGGTGCCCGCTCGGCGGCCTCCCCTGCGTCGCCCATCGCACCTGATACACACAGCGCACCTGATACACACAGCACACCAGTTTTACCAGAAGGCCAACACACCCAGGCCACGGCATCCACCAAGACCTCAGGCAAGAGGTTTGGCGGCGGAAGTTCGGTTCTGCGCAACGCAGGCCTGATCTTTGCGCTGGTAGTTCTGTGCATAGTCGGTGTGGTCACCTCAGGCGAACGGTTCGCTTCGGTGGACAACCTCATGACGATTCTGCGCCTCGCTTCAGCGTTGGGTGTTCTCGCAATCGGAATGACCTTTGTTATTACCGCAGGCGGAATCGACCTTTCGGTGGGTGCCGTCATGGGTCTGGCAACGGTCTGGGCAACTACCCTAGCCACCCAAACAATGGCTCAGCAAAGCACTTGGCTGGTCATGGTGTTTACGGCGCTTATTGTGGGCCTCATTGCTGGCGCTATCAACGGCATCATCATTGCGTACGGCAAAGTGGTGGCATTCATTGCCACGCTGGCCATGATGGTGGCGGCGCGCGGTATTGCGGAGATCATCTCCAACCGTCAAACCCAGGTGATCAAGGTCAACGAGTTCAAGACTGCGCTTCGCGGCGATATCCTTGGCGTTCCTAACCTCGTGTGGCTGTTCGTTGTGGTGTCTATTGCTGGCTGGTTCCTACTCAACCGCACCACCTTTGGCCGTCGCACCATCGCAGTAGGTGGCAACCCCGAAGCTGCGCGTCTAGCCGGCATCAACGTCAAGCGTCACCTGGTGTACGTCTACGCACTGTGCGGCACCACCGCAGGTATCGCAGCAGTCATGATGCTTGGCCGCACAAACTCAGGCTCCTCCACTACCGGATATCTTGCTGAACTCGACGCCATTGCGGCCGTCGTGGTGGGTGGAACCCTACTGATTGGTGGCCGAGGCACCATCACCGGCACCATCCTTGGTGTCCTTCTTTTCACCACGTTGACCAACGTGTTTGTGCAAAACAACATGTCCACTTCAGCCCAAGCAGTAGCGAAGGGCCTCATTATCGTGGCCGCTGTGCTCCTTCAACAGCGGTTCGCAAGCAAGTCGGCAACACACACCTAACCACCCCAACAAGTACCCACACGGCAATCCCATCAGGCACGGACTTTTCAAAGGAGAAATTATGTCCAGCATTCGCAAAACCCGCAAAGGCGCAATCGCCTTCATCAGCGCTGCAGCTCTTGGTTTGACCCTCAGCGCTTGTACATCCAACGAGGCTCCAGCCCCATCTGAGTCACCATCGTCGTCGTCCAGCAGCTCTAACGGAAGCGGAAGCGGTGGCGGAAACCCGAACGACGCCGAAGGTGAAAAGGTAGTCATCGGTTTCTCCGCTCCAGCAGCTGACCACGGCTGGATGGGTGCAATTACCAAGGCTGCTCAGGCTGAAGCCGGAAAGCACGGAGACGTTGAACTTCGCCTGGCTGAAGGAACCAACGACGTGTCACTTCAGATCTCCCAGATTGAAGGCTTCATCAACGACAAGGTTGACGCCATTGTGCTGCTTCCTTTCGACGGTGACGCTTTGACCGAGATCGCGCTCGAAGCCATGGAAGCTGGCATCCCGGTGATCAACGTGGACCGCGAGTTCTCCAGCCCATTCGCTGCTCGCACCACCGTTCTCGGTGACAACTACGGTATGGGTGTGAGCGCCGGTACCTACATCTGTGAGCAGCTGGGCAGCAACAAGGATGCGGTCATCGCTGAGATCGCCGGAATCGACAACCTTCCTCTGACCCAAGACCGCTCCAAGGGCTTCGCTGACGCTCTTGCTGGCTGTGGCTTGAAGGTTTCCAACCGCGTTGCAGCTGACTTNNTGACTTCACCGTTGCTGGCGGCGAGTCTTCAGCCGCTAACCTCTTGCAGGCTGCTCCAAAGATTGACGCCATCTGGAACCACGACGATGACCAGGGTGTAGGTGTCCTTTCAGCTATTGAAGCTGCTGGCCGCGACGAGTTCTTCATGGTTGGTGGTGCAGGTTCCAAGAACGTTATGCAGCACATCAAGGATGGCGACTCGGTTCTGCAAGCAACCGTTATCTACCCTTCAACCCAGGCTGCTGACGGTATCCGTTTGGCTCGTTTGATTGCTCAGAACAAGTCCGTAGGTGACTTGGTTTCACACACCGTGCCTCGCACCGTTCAGTTGTTCGCTCCGGTAGTTACCAAGGACAACGTAGACGAGTTCATCAACGACGCGTTCGAGTCCTGATCCCGATTCCAACTGCTCGGGTGGCCGCCTCTGTAGGGCGGCGGCCACCCGATTCACACCCTAGGGAGAAGGATGAATACCGAACCTCAGCGTGAACTTGGTGTAGCCATGGTTGGTTACGCGTTCATGGGAGCCGCCCACTCACAGGGGTGGCGCACTGCCCCTCATTTCTTTGATCTACCATTGCACCCGGTTATGCGCGTGGTTGCTGGCCGCAATCCGCAGGGTGTGGCGCAGGCCGCCACGAAGCTTGGTTGGGAGGAGTCTTCCACCGATTGGCGTGAGCTCCTCACCCGCGATGACATTGACATCGTTGACATCTGCACACCAGGCGATTCGCACATGGAAATCGCGATTGCTGCACTTGCAGCTGGCAAGCATGTGCTGTGTGAGAAGCCGCTTGCTAATTCTGTGGAAGAAGCCCAAAAGATGGCGGATGCTGCGCAGTTGGCAGCCGCTCGCGGCCAGGTGGCCATGGTGGGTTTCACTTACCGACGAGTCCCCGCCATCGCACTGGCTAGATCGTTGGTCTCGGGCGGGAAAATTGGAACTATCCGTCACGTCCGTGCGCAGTATTTGCAGGATTGGATCGCTGATCCTCAAGCGCCTTTGTCATGGCGTTTGGATAAGGAGAAAGCCGGTTCTGGTGCGCTCGGTGATATCGGTGCACACATTGTGGACCTCACTCAATACATCACGGGCCAAGNNTTACTGAACGTCCGGTGGCTAGCGGATTCTCGGGGCTTTCGGGAACCGCAAGTGATGAAACAGGTCCAGTGACCGTTGATGATGCCGCCACGTTCTTGGCCAACTTCAACGACGGCGCGATAGGCGTTTTTGAAGCTACTCGCTTTGCGTACGGCCGCAAGAACGCAATCCGCATTGAAATCAATGGTTCGCTTGGTTCACTGGCTTTCGACTTCGAAGACATGAACGTTCTGCACTATTTTGATGCCACTGAGTCTGCCGAAACCGCAGGCTTTAGGCGCATTGTTGTTACCGAACCGGAGCACGCGTACGTTGCCAACTGGTGGCCGGCAGGTCACGGTCTAGGCTACGAACACGGCTTCACTCACCAGGCAGTTGACCTGATCAACGCTATTGCACGCAACGAGCCTGCCACACCTACCTTCGCTGACGGACTTCAAGTTCAGAAGGTACTCGACGCAGTGGAGCGCAGCTCTGTTGCGCGCGCAGGTTGGACCAGCGTCTAACCGGCGCTCGTACACTGCTGCGCGGCACTGCCACCGCACCATTGCTGGTGGCTGGGAGCTGATCCTCCTCCCAGCCACCAGCGATACGAAACCTTTTGAACCGCACCTGCACCATCGTCGGAAAATATCCCACCCTGAACTGAAGGAGCCACAGATGCCTCGCCCAGTCACACTATTTACCGGCCAATGGGCCGATCTGCCGTTTGAAGAAGTCGCACGCCTAGCATCCGAATGGGGATACGACGGCCTAGAAATCGCCTGCTGGGGTGATCACCTAGACCCTTGGCGCTGGGACGATGACGCCTACATCGCAGACCGTTTGGCCATTTTGGACAAGTACAACCTGAAGGTGTGGACCATCTCCAACCACCTCAAGGGACAGGCCGTGTGCGATGACCCAATCGACCAGCGTCACCGCGACATCCTCCCAGACATTGTGTGGGGCGACGGCGATCCTGAGGGCGTGCGCCAACGCGCCGCCGAAGAAATGAAGAACACCGCCCGCCTAGCTGCCAAACTCGGAGTGAAGGTTGTGGTGGGCTTCACCGGCTCCGCCATTTGGAAGTACGTGGCCATGTTCCCACCGGTATCCCAAGAGGCCATCGACGCCGGATACCAAGACTTCGCAGACCGCTGGAACCCAATCCTGGACGTGTTTGATGAAGTGGGCGTGAAGTTCGCGCACGAAGTCCACCCCTCTGAAATTGCCTACGACTACTGGACCACCGTGCGCACTCTGGAAGCAATTGGGCACCGTGAAGCATTCGGGTTGAACTGGGACCCTAGCCACATGGTGTGGCAAGACATTGATCCAGTGGGCTTCTTGTGGGACTTCAAAGACCGGATTTACCACGTGGACTGCAAGGACACCAAGAAGCGCATGAACCACGGCCGCAACTCACGCATGGGTTCACACCTGGCGTGGGCGGATCCGCGCCGTGGATGGGACTTCATTTCCACTGGTCACGGNNAATTCCGGATGCTCAATGCGATCGGCTACGAAGGGCCAATTTCGGTGGAGTGGGAAGATGCTGGAATGGATCGGCTCGTAGGAGCTCCGGAGGCGTTGGAGTTTGTGCGCAAGTTTGCGTTTGATCAGCCTGACGCTGCTTTTGATGCTGCGTTCAGCACCAAGTAGGTAGCCCTCCTCCTGCCCACACCAACCCTTCCCCCTCCAACCCAACCCTCCCCCTCCAACGAGAGTGGGCT
>DFNY01000241.1:0-203 GCA_002376595.1 Jonesiaceae bacterium UBA3555
TCGCGGTGGGCATGGTGGTTACTGCTGGTGCGGCTCTTCTGCCAGATATTGATCACCGTAGCGGTTCGATGGCTCACGCGCTCCCTCCTATTTCCACCATGATGGCTAGGACTACCGAACGCGTTGCAGGGGGTCACCGTAAGGGGACTCATTCGCTGCTGGGGTTGGTTGTGGCGGTGGCGTGGTCGGCTGTGGCGGGGGTG
>DFNY01000241.1:275-5894 GCA_002376595.1 Jonesiaceae bacterium UBA3555
CTAGCTATGGCTGCACTGGTCGCAGTGTTTGGTGCGGACAATTGGGCGTGGCTCCCCGTTGCTGTGGGAGTTGGGTATTCAGTGCATCTGCTTGGGGATTTTGTTACCACTGGTGGTATCCCAGTGTTTTGGCCATTGGTGATTAAGTCTCCTAAGTGGTGGCGGAAAGTTCCGTTGCTTGCGCGCGTGTGGAAGCCAAGCGGTGCGATTTCTGTGCCCATTCTGGGGAACGCCGGATCTGCTCGGGAGCGGTTGGTGCTCTGTTTGCTGGTGGCATGGAGTGTGTGGGTGTGCGCCTACGAGTGGGCTGGCGTGAATATGCTTTCCTGGATCGCCCCGGCTACTACCGTGTAGATCTGGGCAGAGGTGCTCGTAATCAATGCCGGTGGCTCAGGTAGGGTATCGGTATACATACCGCGCCAAGGAGGCTTCGCTTGTCCGACTACAACAACCTGGGATCTACCAGCACTGATGTCCCTGGATACCTGCCCGAGAACAAGGGCGGAAATTCCCGAGNNGCCATCGTGATTGTGGTTGGGCTGGTTGCGATGCTTTTGCTATACAAGCCAAACTCCGACTCTCAAGGCGCAACTCCAAGCCTGGAGCCAACACCAACTGCCTCAGCTACTGAAGCCCCCGCGACGGATGACGTTTCAGGCGAGACGAGTGCTGCCACTGATCCGGACCAAGAAGCAATGATTGCGGAACTGAGCAAGCTTGCTCGTAGGGCTGAATCTGACCCAATGGCTCTGGGCAAGGTGGACGCTCCGGTGGTCATCATTGAATACGCCGACTTCAACTGCACCTACTGCGGGCAGTATGCGCGTGAGACCCTGCCAACCATCATTGAGAAGTATGTGGACGCAGGAATCGTTCGTTTGGAATGGCGTGACTTCCCACTCTTTGGTGAACCTTCAGAACTCACTGCTTTGGCGGGACGTGCAGCGGGCGCTCAGGGCAAGTTCTGGGAGTTTAACCACACGTTCTACGCTAAGTCCGCGAACCTGGGTCATGACGGCGCTGACAAGGCGTTTGTACTCGAAATTGCCAAGGAAGCTGGAGTTCCTGACTTGGCCAAGTTTGAGGCTGATCTATCGGACGCCAATAACCTCGTTCAAATCAACGCTGACCAAGCAGAGGGCCAGTCTATTGGGGTGCAATCAACTCCGACCTTCCTTGTCAACGGTTTGCCGTTGCTTGGCGCGCAACCGCTGGAAGCCTTCGAACACGCAATCTCTCAGGCCCAGGCTCGATTGGAAAAGTAGTCCTTCTTGTCCATGACAGGCTGAAAGTTCAAAACAAGGTGGGCCCGCACTGTACAGTGCGGGCCCACCTTGTTTTCATGCGCGCTCCACGCGGGAATCACATGCGCTAATCAGCTCATCCAGGTTCGGTGTTCGCTGTATCGTCACTAGATGCATTGGGGACGTCTTCAAAACCACGAACTGATGCGCGGCGAACTTCCGACACAACCAGCCACGTACCAAGGCAGAGCAGCAGGAGCAACAAACTGGTGCTTCCAAAGATCCCTTGGAGCACATATCTGCGTGTGAACGAGTCGCTCCACACGAAACCGCTTGCCTGGAATAGCACCAACGCGGACGCAAAGAAGATCCCTGCAAAGGCGGCCGTGACAATTTTCCCAAAGTGCTTAGCCATAGGTGCGAGGCTGGGAGTGGCACCCGATTCGTGCAGTGCGCGGATAATCTTTCCGTACTTTAGCCAAGCCCACACAAGCATTACTGCTGCACCGATTCCAACAATCTGGAACACGACTCCAACGCCCCAAGTGCCACCCCACGCCGTGGGCCAGCCATCAGTCATTAAGAGCAAGTTCTGCCCTATTGATTCATTGATGCTCAGCAGTGTGTTCAGCAGGTGGCTCAACATTGAGACAACAATGAATACAGAACACACTAGACCTGCTATGAGGTAGCGTCGTGTGCTCACTGCGATATCTCGGGGGAAGACGGTAAGAGAGCCAGTGGACTTCAAGGTGCCTGCGAATGCAAGTACTGCGCACCCAAGGGCCGCAAAGGTCCACTCTGGAGAGAGAACAGTGAACAGCATCCAGTGGCCGATTGAAAGGTCGGCAGACCATTGAGCCCACATAGGCAGAGCAAGCAAGCAAATCAGAAGTGGAATCGCTGCAATAGCAAATGCAACTATTCCAACGCGTTTAAGAGCGCGGATCAGTGGTTCCGAAACGCTCGATAGATTGGTTCTACCCTGCCAAGCCACTCGCGCAGCGAGAGCGGCAAGCACCGCCAGCGCAACAATCAGCAGGTACCGTGCAACCTCAAGGAGGACCTGGAGTAGCAATACAAACCGATTCCAAAGTACATCTTGCTCTACCACTGTGGAACTCACAGCTAGCAGGATGACTTGGAAATACTCCACAAGATTCATGCGCAGCAGTGCCACGATTACGGCACCAACAAACAAACCAATTACTAACTTCGAACGACTGCCTTTGGCTGTGGCGGCAGAATTCACAACAGACATGGGGGCTCCTCAGATTGGGGGAGAACGCGGAGTTGGTACATGACGTGCGATGGTGCGGTAGTGCTGTGCGCGATATTTACTTATTTTCCGACGATACCGCAGGTCACAGTGTTACCTGCGGTATCGTCGGGAAGGGTTTTAGTGCGGAGAATCCGCGCAATGTTACAGCAGATCTGCCCGCAGATCCGCTGCGGAACGAGGCGAAAGTAGCCCGGGTGCCACGTCATAGACGGTTTTGGCGCCGTGGTCGCCTACGGCAGCCAAACGTGCAACTGCTCGAGCGTAGGCCACTAGAACTGATGCGGTGAAGCTCGGGTTGTCTTCGAGCTTCAGGCCGTACTCAATCACTTGGCGGTGTGCGGGGCCGCCTTCTGTGGTCGCGCCGTGTCCGGTGTCGCCGGAACGCATCACAAATCCACCGTGCGGCATGGAACCGTGCTTTTCCGCGAGTTCTTGAGCGGAAATGAAGTTCACTACCGTGTCATAGTCTGCGAAGTAGTTAGGCATGGTCACGATTGCTTCGCGTACTGCGTGCTCATCCGCGCCATCTTCAAGCACCACGAAGCACTCACGAGTGTGCTTTTCACGCGTGGAAAGTTCTGGTTGTTCGCCGGAACGTACAGCCTCGATAGCGGGCTGGGCAGGAAGCGTGTACTGGACTCCGCCAGCAACGCCCGCCACCCGACGGATCGCGTCCGAGTGGCCTTGGGAAACTCCACGGCCCCAGAACGTGTAAGTCTTGCCCTGCGGCAAAATGGCCTCACCAAACAAACGGTTCAACGAGAACAGGCCCGGGTCCCAGCNNTGGCCTGACTCTGTAGCCGAGGCGTTGACTGCGTCGAAATATTCGGGAATGCGTGCGTGGGTATCGAAGGAACACACGGTGTTGAACAACTTGGCCAACTCGGGGCCCTGCTCTGGCAAATCGGAGGCAGAACCGCCACAAAGAATCAGAACGTCAACGTCGTTCGTCTTCTGCGCCAAGGTGTCCCAGGCAAATACCTGAGTTGCGGGGTTGGCAGTGACAACCGAAGCAGGATCGCGCCTTGAGAACACGCCAACAAGTTCCATGTCAGGGTTCTGTGCCACGGACGCCTCAACGCCACGACCTAAGTTGCCGTAACCGGCGATACCAATCCGAATGGTGCTGCTCAATGTTGCTCCAAATGTGTGCCAGCTGAAACTGGAAATCGATGGTGTTGCGTGCGCTCACGCGTGTTCCCAATGGGGATTAACCTGATGCAAATCTATCGCAGGTGCTCGGTACAGCGCCGAGACCATTTACATTCCGGTCAACAACTCCGAAGAAGGCTTGCATGCTCGAATCCGAGACCGAACCAGATAGGTCGCACCCACGGCAAGCAGCGTGAACACTATTGCGGTACCTGCGGTAATGGCGAGTTCGGCACTCAAAGTGGAATACACGCACGCAACCACAACTGCGATCACAATGCTGAGTGCGGCCGCACATGCGTGGACTATGGAGAGTTGGACGCGTTTCCGTATAAACCACAGCACCGTGTAAGTCGCGATAGTTGATAGCACAACCAACAAAGCAGTGAGCAAGATGAAGGCCGCAACCACAACATCAAAGTAATCGTCATTGTCAGGGAGCGCCGGAGCGAGAATGAAAAGCGCGCCAAAGAACAACGTGAGAATAACCAGCGTTACTACTGACGTAACAATCATTTGCAACGCAAAATCCCACAGCATCGCTTTGGTGCGGGACCCAGAGGTGGTCTCGCTATTTGCCGGTGAAGGCAAGTTGGGGTCTGCCAACGACATAGGAGCACGTCAACTTTCGTTCGAATAAGGATGACGTTCTAAGCAAACAGCACAGCCGGGCAACTGGAATCCTGCCACAGGTGGATATGTGTCCGGTAAGTATTGGTTTGGGGTGTCTTTCCAAATCGCCTTGCGAAAAACGTAGCAGTAGGGGCTGGGAGCGAGATAACCGTTCCCAGCCCCTACATGCATCAAATCTGGATAGGTCTACAGTGCTACCCAGGCCGATGTGCGGCGGCGCGGCCAGCGGCGCGTCCACTGAACAAGCAGCCGCCAAGGAATGTTCCTTCTAGCGCGCGATACCCATGAACTCCACCGCCGCCAAACCCGGTAGCTTCCCCCGCGGCATAAAGTCCAGCGATTGGCTGGCCATCGAGATCCAAGNNAAAACTTGAGCATCCAAGTTTGTGTGGATGCCACCTAGAGACTTCCGGGTCAAGATGTTCAGTTTCACAGCGATCACAGGCCCCGCGGCGGGATCTTGGATTTGGTGAGGGCTAGCCACTCGAATCAACTTGTCGCCCTTGTAATTTCGGGCTTGCCGCACAGCATTTAGCTGCGCATCCTTACCAAACTCGTTCGCCAGCAAGCGGTCATGCGCGGCCACCTCGGCTCGTACATTGGCCACATCGAACGGGGCATCGGTGGACCGCTGCACCATCTGTTCCAAAACTTCGTCCAAGGTGTCAGCAACAATGAAATCAACGCCCTGTTGTTTGAACGCCTCAACGGGAGCCGGAGCGCCCTTGCCTAGACGTTGAGCCAAGAGCTTCAAATCCTTGCCCGTTAAGTCAGGGTTCTGTTCGCTGCCGGATAGCGCAAACTCTTTCTCAATGATTTTTTGAGTCAGCACAAACCAGGAATAGTCATAACCAGTGGACACAATATGTTCCAGTGTTCCAAGAGTGTCAAAACCTGGGAACAGCGGAGCCGGTAATCGTTTGCCTGTGGCGTCAAACCAGAGTGAACTCGGCCCAGGCAAAATACGGATACCGTGCTGATCCCACACCGGAGCAAAATTCTCGATGCCCTCTGTGTAATGCCACATTCGATCCTGATTGATGAGAGCCCCGCCAGCGCGTTCGGTGATTTCCAACATTCGGCCATCCACATGAGCAGGAACGCCGGAGAGCATGCGCTTCGGTGGCGTTCCCATTCGGCGTGGCCAGTACTTACGCACCAGATCATGGTTACCGCCGATGCCACCAGAGGCCACAATCACAACCTGCGCCCGCACCTCAAAATTGCCTACCACCTCACGAGAGCTAGCCTGCCCGCGCGGGGAATCGTCGGGAAGCAAAATGGTGCCACGAGCGCCAACAACTGCGT
>DFNY01000241.1:5940-6062 GCA_002376595.1 Jonesiaceae bacterium UBA3555
GGTGGAACCGCGGAACCGAATTACCATGCCCAATGGCGGCGCCAGCGCCACGCTCAGCCCAACCAACAATAGGGAAGAACTTGATTCCCTTAGACGCCAGCCACGAACGTTTCTCGCCTGCC
>DFNY01000204.1:0-745 GCA_002376595.1 Jonesiaceae bacterium UBA3555
CGTACTCACAGTCACGTTCGGGGAACGCAAGGTCAGGACGCGCGATGTCTAGATTCTTGCAAGGGATATGGCCAAACACATCCGAGCCTCAATCACGCGCGGGACACAGTTCAAGGTTCCTGCAACGAGACATTGCAATGCCGGGGGAGATCGATGAGGCGCTCCTAGAAGCACTAGAAGCATGGCGTGCGAGCCAAGCGGATAGGTTGGGAATGACAGTTTCATCGGTGATGCCCACTGCGGTTCTCGAACGAATCGCGCGCGTCCGACCAACCACATTGGCACAACTGCTCACGGTGAAAAGTATTGGGCAAGATCGTGCCCAGCGATGGGGCGAGGAAGTCCTAAATGTGGTGAATGTTCACCTAGAAAAAAACTTTTGAAAGAAACACCATAAATAAGTTGAAAGAGCCGTACACACACCCGTAGTGTGGAACCTGTACGAATTAAGCCGAGATTCTGTAGGCAGTCGTACTGCACCTAGTTCAGTGAGAGAACGTTTACGGTCAGTACGCATAAATTTGCAGAAGATCCCAAAAAGAGAGTGGAGGTGCAGTGAAAGTGAAGACCATGACATTGGCAGAACGCATGTTGTCCGTATATGTCGACGGCGGTCGTTTTGATCGCGCACGTTCGCTTTGGGCACCTTCCGGAGTTTTCCAGAATAAGGAGAACTCTCTCTCAGGATCCGCGCTTAGTTCGCTTCCATCCAGTTAATTGTTTGCACAGTTGACTGCCTACCCAT
>DFNY01000204.1:781-3806 GCA_002376595.1 Jonesiaceae bacterium UBA3555
ATACACAGAAAAGTGGGATAAATGCATCCGACAGCAATGCTCGACACCGTAGCAGCACAAACTTCCAGGCATTCTAGTTCTGCCACGACTTCAGCATCCCGACCACTGAGTTCGGTTGAAGGCGCTCAGTTCAAAGCCCTCGTTGAAAGCATGATCCCGTGCCGCAACGAAGACCCAGAATTGTGGTTTGCCGAACAAGCGCCAGCAATTGCGAGTGCAAAGGCGTTGTGCCAACAGTGTCCGCTTGCCGCTACTTGCCTTGAAGGTGCACTGGAAAGAGTGGAACCTTGGGGAGTGTGGGGAGGCGAGTCCGTAGTAGACGGAAAGATCGTGGCACAGAAGCGGGGTCGTGGTCGACCTAGAAAGAATGAGGCCGCGTAGATGTTCACTCTCGTATCTGGTCCAAGGTATAGGCATCAAGGACCGCCCAACCGAACACAATTCAATGAAGACGCTAGTCGACTTCAAGGNNCCGTGCCGCATTTCTAAGAGTTTTTGATTTCCCAGATTTTCGTTGTGTGGCTCACTTTGCCCGCGAACGTAGCCCTACTTACCCAGTTCTAGCTGTCAACTGGAAGAGCACACAGGCAACGCTCTTGGGTGGAGTGGTCAAGACATGCCCACGCCAACGACTGGTCCGTCAACGAAATGATGCTGTGGGCGGTTGAAGGCAATTGGCCATCTATATATTGCAATACCTCCTGCGCAGCCAGAGCTCCGATCACCGAGGCCCGCGTTGCTGAAATTGGGACAAAGTAGTCTTGGTGCAGAGTAGTTGACTCGAACTCCCAGCTGGCACGTGCATCCCTGACCAGTGCATTCGATAAACTAGCTGCACCATTTTGGCAGGTGAGGCAAGGCGTTACTTCCGGAATGGTGAATGGGCCGATGACTGGATAAATTTCCCTGTTCCACAGCTCAAGTGTGGCAACCGAACACACAGCAAGACTCGCAGCCTCCAGCTCGTCAGTCTTGGTGGTGCAGGAGACAACTGCGACAGTTGGCACCTGAGTGAAGGAAACAGCACGAGCTTCTGGCGCCAAGTGATTGAGATAGTGCNNTGCACTGAACTCAACTGAGTTGGCACTGCGAGGGTCATCAATGATGAAGTTCCGGACGCCTGACAGCGCTAGGGTCCGCATGAGTTCGAGACTTATTGGCGTGACACCTTTGACTGCTACAGTGGCGCGCGCTCTGGCGCTAAGGATTGAACCGCTGCGGAGCGCTGATGCTCGGAGCGCGAGGGATTCGCTCGCATACTCCTTTGTGATGCCTTGAGTTCGAGGACGCGAAGTATCAGCAGATGCAAACCCGCAGGTGATCAGCTTCTGCGCAATTAGGGTAGTTGATGTGCTTGGTGTGGGGCCGCGCCCCTGCGGTTCGCTTGATGAAAGTCCGTAAGGAGAGCGCAGGCTCATCAACCACGCATACTCTTGTGGCGTGAGATCATCCAGCTGTAGTGGCGGTAGTTCTCCGTAGGAAATCTGTATACTGTGCTGGCTCAACGGCAGGACCCTAACTCCGGGGTGAAGGTGCATGCTTACACATTTTCATGGCAGAGGCCTCAGGGATGGTTTTCCACAGACCTAGTTGGACTCGAGCTATATGCTTTCCCGTGATGTGCCGTATTTGACCGGATTGAAGTTATGGTTAGGTATGCCAACCACCGGTCCTGCTACTCACGAGAACGTTGAAGTTCGCCGCAGCCGTCGGAGAAAAACGACGGTTACCGCGTATCGTGATGGTGACATGACTGTTATTTCCATTCCTGCGAAGTTCACAGTTGCGCAGGAACGCGAATGGGTTTCGAAGATGCTTGATCGACTTGCCATGAAGGAAGCGAAGCGCCGACCAACCGATGATGAACTGCTTTCGAGGGCTCTGGAGCTGAACGTCAAGTATCTCGATGGGCATGCATTGCCCATGTCTGTGAAGTGGGCCGAAAACCAGGAACGCCGTTGGGGGTCCTGTTCTATGCCTGACCGGTCGATACGGTTGTCAACCAGGTTGAAAGGTCTGCCTGAGTGGGTAATCGATTATGTTTTGCTTCATGAACTCGCACATATTCTGGTGCAAGGTCATGGACCAGATTTCTGGCAATTGCTAGAAAACTACCCAAAAACTGANNCATTACTTTTGCCAAGGAAGATTCGGGCGCGCATTAGTACTGCTCAATTAGGCAGCTCGGTGAATTGCACGTGACCAATAAAGCGCACGTAACCTTTCAAGCATTTGATGCTTATCCTACCCATCAAACAGGTGGAAATTCGCTCTTAAGAACTTGTATTGGAGCCGTTTTCGCCTGACTCGGTTCCAGAGTCATCGTCCTGCTCTGGCTTGGGAGGGTTTGTCTCAGGATCGCTTTCAGGTTGAGCGGTTTGAGTTCCCTCGGCCTGTGACTGAGCAGCAGTATCTGCTTCGCTCAGGATTGAGTTGAGGATCGCATCGAGATCAGACATTTCTGCCTGGGCTTCATCTTGGCGGCTAAAGTATCCCGCTGGGTCATCGAGGTCAACTTCAGTAGGAAGCAAGTCCGGGTGCGCCCATACTGCGTCTCGGCCTTCAGTTCCACGTTCGCTTTCGATCTTTGCCCAGAGTGCTGCTGCATCGCGTGAGCGTCGTGGACGTAGTTCTAGTCCGACCAATGACGCGAAGGTCTGTTCTGCAGGTCCGCCTGCTGCGCGTCGGCGGCGCAGCATTTCGCGCAACGGAATCGATGACGGTAGATGGGCAATTGCTGCGCGGGCAACCACTTCTTCAACCCAGCCTTCGATCAGCGCGAGCGCTGTCTCGAGCCGTGTCAGCGAATGCTTCTGCTCGGGAGTTGATTCCAGCGAGAACACTGCGGAGGAAAGCGCGCCTTGCAGTTGTTCGGTGTCGGAAGGGTCGATGTCTCTGATAGATCCCTCCAACGCGTCCATATCTATGGTGATGCCACGTGCATATGATTCGACCAGGGAGCGCAGGTGCGAGGCGAGCCACGGAACGTGCGCAAAGAGCCTCGCGTGGGCAGCTTCACGCAGCG
>DFNY01000204.1:3818-9581 GCA_002376595.1 Jonesiaceae bacterium UBA3555
CCAGGGAACCCGCTAATTTCGATTCCGATGGAGTCGTCACCGGAGTCTCCGAACCCTTCCGGCAGTGAGTTCCTGAGGATTCCAGCCAGTGCGGACGCAACTGAATCAGCTACTGGCTCCGCGAGTTCTTGCCACACTGGCAACGTGCGTTCAACCCATTGCGCACGACTGAGTGCGTGGACTGGGCTCTGTGATGGCCCGAATTCGGTAGCGGCATCGAGCCAGAGTTCCGCCACTGTGAGTGCCTCACGAACTTGGCGTTCTTGGTTTGCCATGACGGTGGGATCTCCACCTTGAGCTGCGGCTTGCCGTGCGATGTCGTGGGCAACTTGGGAATTCACTGCGCCGCCGTCTTTGTTCTCCAACATGCTACGAATTTGATCTAGCATGGGTGCAAGGGCTGTTGGATCACTTGGCAGCCCGGTTGCAGCGAAGTTGCTGGGGTCGATACCGCGTGATTTCATCTCAGAAATTGCTTCGTCCGCATGCGCGCCGAACAGGGACCGCATGATCTCTTCCCATTGTGAAGGGTTTGGGTCACCCGGCGTTCCAGACTGCTCTGGGGGATTGGTACTCATTACAGTCACCTGATAGGGATGTTGCGGACTGGTCTTCCTTAACCGTAACGATAAATGCCAACCTTTGGGGGCCAAAAACGGTGGCGAGCGGTTCAGTTCACTCAAAGCGCACCGATCATGCGCCTAAGGCGCACGATCTAGTCGTGGTCGGCGATTCGCCGATTGCGCGCAATGTGCGCGAGCTTCTGAGCGCTCGCAGGGTTTCCGAACGAGCCAAGTCACCCGTTCGTTTTAGTCATGCAGCAGCCGTGGTTATTGCCGCTCACCAATGTGATTTCGCAGATGTCATGCGACATAAGCAGGTGGATAGGCGCGCGGAACAAGAATCGCGCGCGGAAAACGTTGTCCTCGACGCAGTAATTGCGAAGGTAGAACACATCGTGGTGATCTCAAGCGCAATGGTCGTTGGCCCTGTAACTAAACGGGCGGTTATTTCCGATGATGACGCAAGCGGTCCCATTTTGGACGGCTATGTAGGTGATGTAGTTACATTCGAGCAAGCGTTTCTTGCTTCGATCGAGTCTCTTGCCCCAGCATTTAGGCCAAAATACACGATCTTGAGGCCAGCTGCGGTGGTGGGCCCAGGGATCGATACCTTGGTAACTCGGCACTTTGAAGCGCCAAGGCTCTTGAGTATTCGTGGCGAAGATATNNACGTTCGCGATATCGCTTCGGCGGTGCAGGCAGTGTTGGACCATGAACTCACTGGAGTCATGGTGGTCGGTGCTACGACTGACGGGTCGGGTTCGGAGGAACAGATACCTGATGAGCTCTCATTAGCCTCGTTGCTGAAGGTCAGTGGCATGCGTGGCATTGAATTGTCCAAAGAAGCTGCCTTCTCCACTGCGGACCGGCTTCACAAGTTTGGTGTGTTGCCGGCGCCCGCTCGCGACCTTGAAACTGCCGTCTACCCGTGGTCGGTCATGCCCACGCGTCTGTTGGAGGCAGGCTGGCGACCTACAGTTACTTCCACACAGTGCGTAGTTGAAATGATGGGAGAGGTCCAAGGTAAGTTTGGCGTTGCCGGACGCCGAGTGGGGCATCGGGATGCCGCCGCGCTCGGGGCTGCTGGAGCTGCCGTGGCACTTCTCTCTACTGCAGCGATTTGGCGTCAAGCCCGCGGCAAACATTAGGGCATTGGCAACGTTTGCGTGCGTGGCGCGCAGCGCGAAGTAGATGTGATGTACGCGAATGTTCACACGCGTGAGTGTGTAACTCAGACGTTTCTCAGGAAGTTCAGCGAAAATGACTGGTGTGAAGTCCCGTAAAGCTGAAACTTCAGCGATTGAGAACCGGTCTAAGACGCTGGGTATTTCGATGCTGGCAACTTTCTTGTTGCTGGCAGGCTTGATGGTTGTGCCATCGCCATACGTTGTGAAGTCCCCGGGGCCAACCCGTGACACGCTTGGTGAAGTCAACGCCGAGAAGCTCATCAATATTGACGACGAAACTTATGAGTCAACTGGAGAGTTGCGCCTGACAACGGTCGGTGTGGCTGGTGGTCCAGGCTACAGAGTGAACTTTGCGCAGGTCCTGAGGGGCTGGCTAGACAAGAGCCGTGCGGTGTACCCCGTTGAGACCGTATACCCAAAGAACGTTTCACAAGAGGAGATTGACAAGGCCAGCCAAGCCGAAATGGTCTCCTCACAAGAAGAAGCAACGTATGCGGCCCTTACTCAACTTGGTTATGACGTTCCCACTGAGGTGAAAGTCCAAGAAGTCCTGCAAGGTTCCCCTTTGGTGGGCATGCTTGAGCAAGGCGACCAAATGGTCACGCTCAACGACGCAGCAATTACCTCATACAATCAGCTGCTATCTACCCTTGACGAGATTGCTCCCGAGTCGCAGGTAACTCTAGGAATCTTGCGCGATGGCCAGCAAAAGTCTTTCACTGTGAAGACGCTGAGCAATGAAACCAAAGACGCAAGCGGGAAAGTAACGGGCAAGGGTTCACGCTTGGGAGTAGCACTCAAACTCGACTTCGACTTCCCCGTAGATGTGAACATCCGGATCGAGGACATCGGTGGCCCCAGTGCGGGAACTATGTTTGCCCTGGGAATAATTGAGAAACTCACTCCGGACGATCAAACCAACGGGCACATTATTGCCGGTACTGGCACCATAGATACCCAAGGAAAAGTGGGTGCCATTGGCGGAATCCAGCAGAAAATGTATGGAGCGGTTCGCGACGGAGCCCAGTTCTTCTTGGCTCCAGAGTCTAACTGCGACGAAGTTGTAGGCAGCGTGCCCGATGGACTACAGGTGGTGAAGGTGTCTACACTCGCGGACGCCTGGACTGCAGTAGAAAAGATCGGATCAGACAACGCCGTGAATCTACCAACCTGCAGCGCAAAATAGGCTCGCTTATCACGGGTTCACGAGTTCTCGGTTGACCGAGGGCCAAAGTTATCTCGACCTGATGAGCCCAAAGCCCAAAGAGAAGGGCTCAGGNNGCTGCAATGTTGCGTGAACAGCGGTAATGAGGCCAGGAACCAACTCGGCGCCATGAGCAACTTCGAGGTCGCTGTCATTCGTCCGAGTGCGTAGGGCGCACCACGACTCTCCAGAGCGCATAGAACCAACTGCCATGCGGACTTCTTCACGCTCTGGATGAGCACTAATAAAGCGAAGTGCAGCGGTAGGATCTGCTGGAATCTCAGCCTCAGCGGAAGGCGGAAGGATGACCCGCTCTGTCACCACTGTNNCCTGTGACAGCGTCGGGCCATGCAATGTGCGCAAGGAGTTCTTCCAGGGAATCGGCACTTGGTAGATCTTCTTGCTCCACAGAAGTGAGATGTTCAGGATCTGCAAGAGCAGCCTCGATGGTGCCAGCCGGAAGCTGTTCAGCCAACTCAGGGTCAGTGTCCAGCGCTTGCTTAGTGGAAATCAACGCGAACACACGAATTGGGCCATCCCATCCTCCGCGCGACACGTGACGTTCGATTTCAGAGACTGCGTCGGCCAGAGCGCGCTGACGAGCAGGAAGATTTGTGGCAACAGGTCGTGACATAAGACTAAGACTGTCACAGCTGAGCAATCATTACCTACTTTCTCTAGTGAACACCTGTGAAAGAAATGTGGGAACCTTGGGATATGAAAGCGCGTTGAACTTCATAGACCACCCGTAACTCAAATGCGAGTGGCCCGTGGGCAGTAGTTTCTGCGCCGGACAGATCGCTTCCATAGGCCTACAGCACCACGCGCTGTGTGCCTTTACATACGACGTAAGTNNCCAGGCCCAACCAGCAACGAACCGGGCTGAGCCCACTTTCAATTACGATGATCACGATTGCCGCGATCATCGGAATTGTCATGCTGGCGGCCCAATTCTGGACCGAAATTCTCTGGTTCAAGCAAGTTGGATTCCAAGAAGTACTCCTGACCCAGTGGGGAACTAGGGGAGTCTTGTTCGTCCTTGGCTTCATAATCATGGCCGCAATTGTGTACCTGAATCTCTCGATTGCGTACAAGAAGCGTCCAATCTATGCTCCATCGACGCCAGAGCAAGCAACCCTAGACCAGTACCGTGAGGCAATTGAGCCAGTGCGCGCATTTGCAACCTTCGGTATCCCAGTGCTTGTGGGATTCTTTGCGGGCTTGGCAGCACAAGCGCAGTGGAGCAACGTCCAATTGTGGCTGAACCGCGTTGCCTTCAATCAGCGTGACCCCGAGTTCAACCTCGACTACTCGTTCTACGTGTTTACTCTGCCAAGCTTGAGGTTCATTGTGAACTTCTTGATGGCCGCAGTGATCTTGTCGCTCATTGGCGCAGTGTTCACACACTACCTCTACGGCGGAATTGCGCTAGGAGGCCAAGGCCGAAAGACCTCAGTAGTTGCCTCAGCACGCGTACAACTCTCAATCCTTGCTACAGCAGGAATGATCCTGCTGGCGCTCAACTACTGGCTTGACCGGTACTCGATCTTGCTCAAGAGTGGTGGCCGTTTCGATGGCGCGGGATACGCAGACATCAACGCCGTCATCCCAGCAAAGGCGATCCTTGCTGGCGTCGCAATACTTGTTGCCCTGATGTTCATTGTCACGGCCATCAAAGGCAACTGGAAACTTCCAGCGATCGGTGTAGCAGTGATGGTGCTTTCTGCTATCGCAGTTGGCACCGTATACCCATGGTTTGTGCAGCGTTTCCAGGTTGCCCCCAACGCGCAGAAGATGGAATCCGAGTATATTCAGCGCAACATCGATGCAACACGGATGGCCTTCGGCCTGGACGAGATCACGACCGTTAACTACGAGGCAAATACCGAAACAGAAGCGAACCAGCTGCGCGAAGATGCAGAAACCACCGCTTCTATTCGCTTGCTCGACCCGAACATCGTCAGCCCTTCGTTCAGACACGACCAGCAAAACCGCGGTTACTACAACTTTGCGGAGAACCTCTCCGTGGACCGCTACGAAATTGACGGAGAAATGCGCGACACGGTCATTGCCGTTCGTGAACTTAACTTGGCAGGACTGAACGACAGCCAGCGCACATGGGTCAACGATCACACGGTGTATACCCACGGCTATGGTGTAGTTGCTGCTTACGGAAACCAGATCGGCTCTGACGGACGTCCAGCTTTCTATGAAGGATCCATTCCATCAGTTGGCGGGTTGAGCGATCTGAACGAGGGCGGATACGAACCTCGCATCTACTTCAGTCCGCAGGCACCGTCGTACTCCATTGTGGGATCACCTGAAGGTGCGGAGCCCGTTGAGTTGGACTACCCAACCGATGATGGCAACGGTCAAGTCAACTACACGTTCCCGACCCAAGAAATCAGTGTTGGGCCAGAAGTTGGAAGCATTTGGAACAAGCTTCTGTACGCTATTCGATTTGGCGACGAAGAAATCCTCTTCTCAGAGCTGCTCAATGAGAATTCACAGATCCTCTATGACCGAGACCCCTCAGAACGTGTATCGAAGGTCGCACCATTCTTGACCTTGGACAACCGTGTCTACCCGGCAGTTGTTGATGGTCGTGTGAAGTGGATTGTGGATGGTTACACCACCACAAACCAGCTGCCTTACTCCAAGTCAGCGGCACTGGATGAAGCCACCGCAACTGTAGTACCAACTGGTGGCGGCACGATTCAGGCATTGCTGCCACAAGAAGTGAACTACATTCGCAACTCGGTGAAGGCTACCGTAGATGCGTATGACGGAACTGTGACCCTCTACGCCT
>DFNY01000203.1 GCA_002376595.1 Jonesiaceae bacterium UBA3555
GGTTAAGTGAATGTGGCGGACGCGTTGTCCTAGGGATTGCACCAGTTTGAGGGAGTCTTGCTGTGCGATGGATGCGTGGGAGATGTCTACGGTTACCGAATCATAGTCCTGAGTGAGTAGGTCCCAGTGGGGCAGGTAGGCAAGGCGTTCACGGTCTTTGTAGCGCCATGGGTACATGTTTTCTACGGCAATGTCTATGCCGGATCGTTGCGCTAGTAGTTGGACGTGGGACGTGAATACTGCCGCGTAGCGTGGTTGCCACATGAAGGGCGGATGGACCACAACCGTGGNNCTAGGGCGAGTTCCACGGCTTTTTCGAGTTTCCGTGCTGGTCTAACTCCCCACACGTTTTGGCTCACCACGAGGGACGGCGCGTGAATTGAGTTGATGGGCATGGAGTATCTATCAGAAAGCTCTATGAGTTTTGTTGCGTTCTGGGTGACTGAGTCGGTCCACACCATCACTTCCATCCCGTCATACCCGGCTCTCGCTGCTAGGTCGAAGGCGTATGCGGTGCGTCGTGGGAATACTGAGGCGGTGGAGAGTGTGACGTTCATGAGTGAGCCAGCCATACTTCCAGCCTATTGCGAAATCACCTGATCACAACCGGTAAATCGTGTGAACGTCTTGCGTTGGAGAGTTCACCTCGTGGGGTGCATCGCTGATTTCACTGTGGCTTTGGCGCACCGTTGGGCGGGATTTCCGCGCTTCTAAGATGGGATCATGACTGATTACGATCCTCGTTTGGTTGACCTGTATGACGGCGACAATCCTGATGGGCCTGACCATGACTTCTACCGCTCGCTCGCCGATTCGTTGGGTGCGCAAAGGATTCTGGATGTGGGTTGCGGGACAGGGCTGCTCACTGTTTCGCTGGCAAGTTCTGGTCGGTTCGTGGTGGGCGTTGACCCGTCACGTTCTGTGATCGAGTTTGCTTCTCGCCGCGTGGGTGGGGAACACGTGCAGTGGGTGTTGGGGGATTCGCGCGCGATTCCCGCGGATGGCTTTGACCTTGCGATTCTTTCTGGGAACGTGGCTCAGCACATTGTGGATCCTGCGTGGCAGCGCACCTTGGCTGACATCCGTGCCGCCTTGCGTACCGGTGGTGTGGTGGCGTTTGAGACCAGGAACCCTTTGGCCCAAGCGTGGAAGCAGTGGGCTGCAGAAGCGCCGTCGGTGCGTGAAACTATCCATGGTCGCCTGCGCGAGTGGACTGAGTACACCGAGGGTGAGGATGGCGAGGTGCATCTGGTGTTCCACAACTCGTTTGAGAGTACTGGCGATTCCGTTGCGCAAGCGGAGACGCTCGTTTTTCGTTCGCGTGACCGGGTGGAGGAGCAGTTGCGCGCGGCGGGATTTGAGGTGCGCAGTGTGTGGGGTGGCTGGCACGGCCAGCCTTTTACCGGGGCTGAGCCGATCATGGTGTTTGAGGCGTGCGCCATCCGATTGCCCACTAATCCGCAGCTCCGCCCACAAATGGGTGGGAAGTGCTTTCTTTACGACGAATACCTTGGTCCCAGCGCCACTTGCGCTGGGGCAGTGGCTGGCTGAGGCCAAGGTATTCAGGTGGAACTGAGCGTGTGGCAGCCTGCTGGGACAGGGCTGTGGCTCGGGGTTCGTCGTTAAGCAAGTGACGACCAAAGCAAGTGACGACCAAGGCAAGTGCCGTGAAAGGCGGCATGCCCCCGCCAAGGGCGGGCTTAGGCTTGCTGCCAGATGTTTGCGAAAGGCGCGTTGGATTCCACGCGGTTCTTGATGCCTTCGGTGACCAGCTTCTTGGCAACTGCTGCAGCAGCCTTGATGTCTGCGCCCTTGGCTAGTTCTGCAGTGATTGCGGCGGCGAAGGTGCATCCTGCGCCGGAAACACGTTCTTCGCCTACCTTGGGTTCTGAGTAGATGGTGACCTCGGTGCCGTCGAATAGGACGTCCACTGCGTAGTCGCCTGGAAGTTCAACTCCGCCCTTGGCAATGACGTACTTTGGGCCTTGGGCTTGGATGCGCTTTGCGGCCTCGATGAGGTCGTCCACGTTGTTAATGCTGTCCATTCCGGACAGTGCGAGCGACTCAAAGTGGTTTGGTGTGACCACTGTGGCGAGCGGAAGTACCTTCTCGCGCAGTGCGTTGTCTGTGTCTAGTGCTGCGCCTGGCTCTTGGCCTTTGCAGATGAGAACTGGGTCAAGCACGATGTTGTCCCACTGCTGCTTTTGCAATGATTCAGCCACTGCGTCAATGGTGGCTGGTGTGCCGAGCATGCCGATCTTCACAGTTTTGAGGTCGTGGAGGGCGGTTGCAGCCTCGATCTGATCCTTGATGACTTGTGGGTCAACTGGTACGAACCGGTGCGCCCAGTTGTTCTTTGGGTCAAAGGAGACGATGCAAGTGAGTGCGCCGGCGCCGTACACGTCGAGTTCTTGGAATGTCTTGAGGTCGGTTTGGATTCCGGCGCCGCCGGTTGCTTCCGAACCTGCGATGACGTATGCGAAATTGACCATGACGAGTTCCCCTCGGAGTCTATGTGGCTGCTCCGGCATGAGCGCCTCTACGAGACACTACGCCCGCAACACTTCCCAGTGAAGCGGATTTCACTAAGTGGACTAGTGGGGTTGGTTGCATTGGATGGTTTGAGTAGTCCAGTTTGTGCAATTAACTCTGGACCAGTTCCTCATGGGGAGTTCTACTGGGCTAAAAGTAGCCACAGTGGAGAAACAGCCAGAGTCAATTAACTAGCCTTGAATGGCCCCGGTAATCCTAGGGAGCTACGGAATCGACCATCGCACGCAATGAAGGACGCACGTGGAACAAGTATTGAAGTTGCTCATTGTGGCCGTGATTATCTTTGCCGTTTCGCTCTACGCTCGGCGCGTCAAACGCAACCCAAACCGGGATAAGCGCGACCCCAACAAGATACGAGTTCCCAAAATCGTTCCATTCATTGGCTGGTTCTTCGTCATTATCGGCGCACTCATGGGGTTCGTGATTCTAGCTTCTCCTCCCAGCACCGCAATGCCTCTCGGAGCAAAAATCACGGCGCTGGGTGTACTGCTCGGTGGCGTGTTTTTCTTATTCGTGTACCACCGCTGGTGCATAGTCGTCGGAACCGACCGAGTAACTACCCAACGAGTCTTTTCCGGAGTGGTAACCACCAAGTACCAAGACATCGTTGAGCACTGGGTCACCACCATGAACCAGCAACACCATCTGACGATCAAAGCGTTGGATGGCACCAAACAAACCATCAACATCTCGCAGTACAACGCGAGCCCTCTGCTGAACTGGCTTGAATTCAAAGACGCAGTAGGCAGAGACCCAAGACCCTTAGAGCTCGAACACCTTGCAGCAACCGGACAATGGCCACAAGGGGCAGCTGAAGAAGCGCAGGATCGAGCAGCCCTGCGCGACCAACTAGGAGGTCAAGGCGGTGCCAACGGTCAACCGGCTGGGAATCAGAACCCCAGAACTTCAGTTGGATCCAGCACCCAACAGGCTGGGATGGACTCCGGCTATGCGCGTCCAGAACCATTTATCACCGATATGTCATCGCTCTACGGAAAGAAGCGGAAGAAACGCGACTAGAGCCGGCGGGCGGCGCAGCAGCGTGCTCGCTGCGGCCGCCAATGGCAACTAAATCCCCAGGCTACAACCCTGTGGAACGCGCTTGGTGGACAAACTCAGCGATCTTCTCTAGGTCCTTCACGCCAGGAACGCTCTCCACACCGCTGGACACATCCACACCCCACGGCTGTGCAGCCTCAATAGCTTTAGCAACGTTGCCGGGGTTCAAGCCGCCAGCCAGAATCCACCTACCATCAGGCCGGGTGTTCGCAAGAGCACCAACATCCCACTGCTGCCCTGATCCAGCATTTGGGGCATCGAGTAGCAGCAATTCTTCACCCCACACACCCACGTGAAGATCTGGATCATGAGCCAACGACGTAGCACGCCACACCCGCGGGAAAATGCTGCACGCAACCTCAAAGTCTTCCCTCGAATACGATCCATGCAACTGGAGCACAGACACACCGAGGTCAAGAGCGAGACGGGCGGCTTCGTCGGGAAGCAAGTGAGCAACCACCAGCACAGTGTCCACTGAGCACCCAGCCGCAGCCACCACTTTGCTGGCAACGTCGCGCTCCACGTGCCTCGGGCTGCCCAACGCATGGACTACACCGATGGCATCCGCGCCGGCCTCCACGGCCGCGCGAAAAGACTCGACCGTGCTCAAACCACAGACCTTAACGTACATGGCAATCCCTTCCAAACGCGCCTCACACCGAGTTTAGCCACCGACCACAGGCACGGCAGAAACGTCCACTTTGGGCCGGAATATTCACCAGTCAAACTCCACTGGGTAGGCTGAGAACATGGAGATATTCGGACCGGACTTCCAACTGCGGCAAACAGATAATCGCATTGCCGTAGCTGGAACTACTGGCGCCGGAAAATCCACGCTCTGTGCACAGCTAGCGCAGGGGCTCGGATACCCCTACACGGAACTCGATTCGCTCTATCACGGCCCAGGCTGGGAGCCGCGCGCCGAATTCATCGACGAAGTAGAGGCACTCACGGCCGAAAACCGGTGGGTCAGCGAGTGGCAATACCGTGCGGTTCGCCCAGTAATTGCGCAACGTGCTCAAGTCATGATTTGGCTGGACCTGCCCTTCCGTGTGAGGTTCGGGCAGCTACTCAAACGAACTATCAAACGTGGCTTCGGCCGAACCGAACTGTGGAACGGAAACCGAGAACCCGGAATCCGCTCATGGTTCCTCCCAAACGACAACAACATCTTGTGGTGGGGTTGGACCACCCGGCACAAACTCGACAAGCTGCCTGCACTCCTCCACAAACTTGAAGCAGACGATCTCACGCTCATCCGGTTGCGGAGCCGCAAAGACCTGCGCACATTCGCTGATGTAAACGGGCTCCACACCACAGCCCACTCCACGATTCGGGGCGACCGCGTCTAGGTTCTCTAGCTTTGTTCCAGATCCGTAGCGTGGGCCATCTTGGTTGCTCGGACCGAACGGTAGCAGTTGAGGCATAAGTGCCTCTAGCTCTCCCAAAGCCGCAGGGCCCAGCTACCCCTGGGAATGCGGTTTTAGGCCGTAAGACCCTCAAAAATCCCAGTGACCGCACCATAGTGTGGATTCTGAACGGTTCGGAAGCGTCCCGCGCACCTCGAACACCGCGCACCTCGAACACCGCGGACCAATAGGCACGTCGAACGCTAGGCATCAGCGGCTCACTAAGGGCGCCGCACCTGCATGACAACGCCACATAAATCAACACTTCGTCGGATCTCGTACCCGCAACTATCCCGCAGGTATGTTGTGCCGGAGGGTGACCAGCCGCATAGGCGCACTACCCCGCAGTACGAGCGTTTTCCGTGACCCGGAAAACCTATCAGGGAGACAAAGTAATGACGATCAACACGCAACGTGAATCAACCTCAGCTAGCAGCCCCGCGCACGCATTAGACATGGCTGAACTACTGCACACCTACGAATCTTCGCGCACCGGAATCACAACGGCCGACGCGGAACGCAGGTTGGCGGCCAACGGCCCCAATGCAACGCCAACAGCTCCAAAACCTGGGCTACTGGCACAAATCTTTGCGCACCTCAACGATGTTCTAGTCATCATTTTGCTGATTGCTGCGGCGCTCAAAGCCATCATCGGCGACTGGGTGGACTTTTCCATCATCTTGATTGTGGCCGTGGTGAACGTTGCCGTTGGAATGATCCAAGAGGGCAAAGCCGAAAAAGCCTTGGATTCCATCAAGTCAATGCTGGCGTTAACCGCTATTACCAGCCGTGACGGCACGTGGGAAACCATCGACGCCCAACAGTTGGTGGTTGGCGATGTGGTCCGGCTGCGCTCCGGAGACCGGATCCCCGCCGACGCGCGCGTACTGGAATCCACAAACCTGCAGGTGGACGAGTCGGTCCTCACCGGCGAATCGGACTCGGTGCTGAAGGAGGTTGGCATTGTGGCGCACGACGCTGCCATTGGCGACCGCACCAACATGCTTCACTCCGGCACCTTAGTCACAGCTGGTACAGGAATCGCGCTGATTACGGCAACTGGGTCACGCACCGAAATAGGGCGAATCCAAACCCTTATCGACGAGGTGGAAACCCTAGAAACGCCCCTCACCAGGCAACTGGCACAGTTGGGAAAGACGCTCGCGATCATCGTGGGAATCATGGCTGCGGTCATGGTGTTCCTTGGCCTGGTTGTGCATGACTTCACTGCCTCGGAAACGATCTCCGCAACCATCGGATTCGCTGTGGCGGCAATCCCTGAAGGATTGCCAGCGCTGGTCACCATTACGCTGGCCATGGGTGTGCAACAAATGGCGCGCCGAAACGCGATCACTCGAAAACTCACCGCAGTGGAAGCGCTCGGTTCGGTTACAACGATTTGCTCAGATAAGACTGGAACCCTCACCAAAAACGAGATGACTGCTCGCACTTTGGTCACTGCAAGCCAGACGTTCACAATCACCGGTGAGGGCTACGAACCACAAGGACAGTTGCTCAAGGACGGGGTACCGGTTGACCTTGATGGCACCGAGACTGTGGGCAGAATCTTGGCGGCGGCATCTCTATGCAACGACGCCCAAGTCTTTGAAGAAGACAACCAGTGGAAACTTGCAGGAGCGCCAACCGAAGGTGCAATCCGTGTGATGGTGATGAAGTCTGGGGTAAACGTGGACGGACGCAGAATTGCCCTTCTGCCGTTCGAATCAGCCCACAAATTCATGGCCACAGTAGACGCCTACACCCTTGATTCCTACACTGTGGGTTCCGCCGTAGCTGAGGTTCCCGCCGACGCAGTAACCGCACAGCCCGACACGATCCAGCGACTGCANNCCGCCCACCAACTCAACGAAGACGGTAGCCACAGCGAGATCGACCGCGACTACTGGAACTCCACCATGGATAGCCTCGGAGCCCAAGGCCTGCGAGTTCTAGCCATTGCAGGGAGGGAAGCAACCGAACAAGAAGCCAACGGAAGCCAACCACTAGCCCTTCAGAACGTCAACGACTTGGCAATGTATGCGCTGGTAGGAATCGTGGACCCACCACGCCCCGAAGCAACCCAAGCAATCAAAGAATGCCAACGAGCAGGCATCGACGTAGTCATGATCACCGGCGACCACGCTGGAACCGCAACGGCAATAGCGGCAGAGCTAGGCATCGTCGAGAAACACAGCGACGGAACCTACACCTGCCCCACAAACCCCACCAGCCACGACGTAGTACTCACCGGCGCTGACCTAGACCATCTCGACGCAACCGAACTACGAACTGCCGTACAAACCGTGCGCGTATTCGCGCGCACCAGCCCCGAACACAAACTAAGAATCGTTCAAGCACTCCAAGACAACGGCGAAGTCGTAGCCATGACAGGCGACGGCGTCAACGACGCCCCAGCGCTCCGCAAAGCCGACGTGGGCGTGGCCATGGGCATCAAAGGTACCGAAGCTACCAAAGAAGCCGCCGATGTAGTCCTCGCAGACGACAACTTTGCCACCATTGAACGGGCCGTCGAAGAAGGCCGGAGAATCTTTGACAACATACGCAAATCCGTAGTCTTCCTCCTGCCAACCAACGGTGCACAATCACTCGTCATCCTGCTCGCAGTACTGTTCGGCTGGGCGCTACCACTCACCCCAGCCCAAATCCTGTGGGTCAACATGATCACCGCAGTGACGCTCTCACTGGCGCTCGCATACGAACCAGCCGAACCCGGCCTCATGGACCGCGCCCCACGAGACCCACGCGAAGGCGTA
>DFNY01000148.1:0-303 GCA_002376595.1 Jonesiaceae bacterium UBA3555
ATGGTCTGTGCAAAAGCTGGGAACACAGGGTTGGTGAGTTCTGGGACCACCAAGCCAACTAGCCCGGCCGATCGGTCGCGCAGTTTCTCAGGACGTTCATAGCCCAATACGTCGAGCGCAGCCAAGACGGCCTGCCGAGTATCGGATGCTACGCCGGCTTTCCCGTTAAGTACACGAGAAACGGTCGCTGTGCTGACCCCTGCTTGGTCGGCTATATCGGTAAGCCGCGTCTTGCTACCAATCGGAATATTGATAGTGGGGGACACTTGGACCTCCTCGTCGCTAAGTTTCGCACTAATCATG
>DFNY01000148.1:312-5143 GCA_002376595.1 Jonesiaceae bacterium UBA3555
ACGCGCCACCATGGCAACGTTTCATGCGCAATGTAAGTGGAAGTCGTTGCATGGTTACCCAATATTCAACGGTTTCCGGTATGTTGCAAAGCGCTTGCAACCCACCTTACACGCGTTCTTGCAAGATCTTGCAAGATTTTCGATCCTGAGGAAGTCTAACTTACTTTTTTCACATTTCCCATGTTTATTGAGGTATTGCCTTGCTTTACATGCAGGTTCTGCGTTGTGAGTTTGCTAGATTTCCAGATCGTTACATGAAAGTTACTGAAATGACTTGCAAACCTTGCAAGCAACTCGTTACAGTCTTTTTCATCAGGGTCGACTAAGTCTTTTGGCGGCCTGAGGATCAACATCAAACTATTGGAGATATGAAGATGCAAAGAGGCATCCCAGCAGTAGCTGCAGCCCTCGGTCTGTCCCTCATCCTCACCGCTTGCGGTGGAGACACCAAGAAGGAAACCGAAGAGACACCAAAGCCATCAGAGTCCTCGAGCAGCACCGAAGAGACTCCAGCGGCATCCGGTTCCATCACCCTTTGGGTAGACGAAACCCGCATCAACGACTTAGAGGACGTTGTTAAGAAGTTCGAAACCGAACGCGGCGTAACCGTTGAGGCTGTTCAGAAGGCTTCAGGCGACATCCGCACCGAATTCATCCAGCAGGTTCCAACCGGTGAAGGCCCAGACGTCATCATCGGTGCACACGACTGGCTCGGTGAGTTCGTTTCAAACGGTGTAGTTGCACCAGTTGAACTCGGCGACAAGTCCTCAGCATTCGCAGAGGCAGCTGTAAAGGCATTCGCATACAACGGCGTTAACTACGGTGTTCATTACGCAGTAGAGTCCATCGCACTTGTACGCAACACCAAACTCGCTGCAGAAGTTCCAGCAACCTTCGATGAACTCGTCAAGGCAGCACAAGACTCTGGCGCTAAGTACCCAGTTCTGCTCCAACAGGGCCCAGAGGGCGACGCGTACCACATGTACCCAGNNAACGGTGTGAAGTTCGCGCAGTACCTCGCAAAGCTCGGCAAGGACAAGGTTCTTGACGCAGCAATCGACGGAGCAAAGGCAACCGAAGCATTTGTAGCTGGTGAATCACCATTCATGATCACCGGTCCATGGAACATTGCAGCATTCCAGGAAGCTGGAATTGACGTAGCTGTTTCAGCAATCCCATCAGCTGGTGGACAGCCTGCTCAGCCATTCGTTGGTGTTCAGGGTGCGTACATCTCGAACAAGTCCGCAAACCCAATCCTTGCGAACGACTTCGTAGTTAACTACCTCTCAACCGAAGAAGCAGCAGACACCATCTACAAGTCTGGTAACCGTATCCCAGCTCTCACCGCAGCAGCTGACAAGATCGACAACGAAATCACCAAGGGGTTCGCTGAGGTTGCAGGAACCGCTGCACCAATGCCATCCATCCCAGAAATGGGTGCGGTATGGGGCTTCTGGGGAAGCACCGAAGTTGCCATCATCAAGGGTGACGTCGACCCAGCAACCGCTTGGAACGACATGGTTAAGAACATCGAAACCAAGATTTCTGAAGGCTGATACGCCTCAGTTCCTCTTGAGTGGACACACTCTAGGTTCTCTGAGAACCTGACACGTAACCGGGGGTCTTCAACTAGGGCCCCCGGTTACGCGTTGCGTAAGAACATCTGCACAGCCAATGGCAGTCCATTGTCATGAGGCGCACGGTGCAGAGATACACCCATCAGTCATTTAAGGAGAGAAATGACGGTCGAGCAGGGGGCGGTTCCCACGCCGAACAATCAAGCCCCAAAGAACAAGGGCGGTGGCGCTGACAATTCGCCAGCCCGCGACTTTAGGCCAGGCTTCTTTGTGAAGCTGGCATTGATGGCCGCAATCAACGCGTTTGGTTTGTATGGCTTGTACGCCTCTTGGGCAGTGCAATCCTGGGGAATCTTCGCTGGACTGGTCATCGCCCTGATTGCTGCAAACTGGGTGTATTTCTCACGCAAAGCAATCCCCGGGAAGTACCTCTATCCAGGTTTGCTCTTCCTCTTCACCTACCAGTTGTTCACCATGGTCTACACCGGCTATGTTGCTTTCACCAACTACGGTGACGGGCACAACTCCACAAAAGCTGACGCCATCGAGTCGATCTTGGCGTACAACGAAATCCGAGTGGATGGAACGCCGGCCCTCCCACTGACCATTTTGGAAGACGGTGACGGCAACCTAGCCTTCGCAGTAGTCCAAGACGGTGAAGCAAAAGTAGGAAACGCAGAAGAACCCCTCGCTCCCACCCAGGCTACGGTAGAGAGCGGAAAAGTCACTGCAGTGGACGGATATAAGGCTCTTGCCTACGCAGACTTGAGCAGCCGTCAAAAGGACATCTTTGAACTGCGCGTCCCGCTGAGCGATGACGCAGCCCAAGGCTCGCTTCGCACCCAAGATGCAATGAACGGCTACATCTACCGTTCAGTGATGAAATATGACTCGGCCCTCGACACCATCACCAACAGCGACACCGGTGACGTGTACTCTCCAAATGACCGCGGTCAGTTCGTTACCCAAGACGGTAAGTCGCTCTNNTTCACCAAGATGTTCACCGACAAGTCTGTATCTGGACCATTCCTCAGCATTGCACTGTGGACCTTCGCGTTCGCCTTCCTTTCAGTGGCCACAACATTTGCGCTCGGACTAGCGTTGGCGCTGGTGTTCAACGATCCACGCGTCCGTGGACGTAAGGTGTACCGCGCATTGCTCATCCTTCCTTACGCATTCCCAGGGTTCCTTTCGGCGCTCGTATGGCGCGGCATGCTCAATGAGAAGTTCGGCTTCATCAACGAAGTGATTCTCAACGGCGCCAACATCCCATGGCTGGATGACGCATTCATGGCAAAGGTTTCCATCATCATGGTTAACCTCTGGCTCGGATTCCCGTACATGTTCCTCATCACTACTGGTGCACTGCAATCCATTCCAGGCGACGTCTTGGAGTCGGCANNCGCATGGACGGCGCATCACCGTGGCGCGTACTTCGCTCGATCATTTTGCCGTTGCTGATGGTTTCCACGGCTCCGCTGCTGATCTCGAGCTTCGCCTTTAACTTCAACAACTTCTCACTGATCTATATGCTCACCGGCGGTGGACCAAACTATGTGGGAAGCTCACTGCAAATCGGTTCAACGGACATCCTGATTTCGATGGTCTACTCCGTTGCATTTGAAAGCGGCGTCAAGCAGTACGGTCTTGCTTCTGCAGTTTCGATTCTGATCTTCATCTTTGTTGGATTCGTATCGTGGCTCGGATTCCGCCGTACCCGTTCACTAGAGGAGATGTGACATGGCTACTGCACACACGAACCCAGAACTAGACGTGGCACCAGCATCGGTGGCAATGAACGCACCAGACCGTAAGCGGTGGTGGCGTGAAGTTTCATGGCGTCACTTGGTGGGAATCGTCGGTATTGCGTACGCAGTATTCCCGCTGCTTTACGTGCTAAGTACTTCGTTCAAGCCAAACGCGACCCTGACTGGGTCCAACAAGCTGTTCTCCGTTATCAGCTTTGAAAACTATGCAGAGCTCTTCACCACTCGCTTCGGTGCGTGGGCANNATCGTTGGTCATTTCTACGGTGACCGCAGTAGGAACTGTCCTCATGGGTGGAGCTGCAGCGTACGCGTTTTCCCGCTTCCGTTTCCGTGGACGCCGGCCAGCGCTCTCCGCACTGCTCATCATCCAAATGTTCCCGCAGATGCTTGCCGTTGTGGCAATCTTCTTGCTCCTGATTACGCTCAAGGACGTGTTCCCATTCTTGGGTGCGAACAACCAGATTGGGCTGATCTGCATCTACCTCGGTGGTGCGCTCGGCGTGAACACCTTCCTGCTCTACGGATTCTTTAACACAGTGCCCATGGAGATTGATGAGGCGGCAAAGATTGACGGTGCCACACACTCGCAGATCTTCTGGACCATCATCCTGCGCCTGGTAACTCCAATCCTGGCAGTTGTAGGTTTGCTGTCATTCGTTGGCACTTATGGAGAATTCATCATTGCCAAGACCGTGTTGTCTCAAGGAGACAAGATGACCCTTGCAGTGGGCCTCTACCAATGGGCAGCAGACGAGCGCAACGCTCCGTGGGGCTTGTTCGCAGCTGGCGCAGTCCTTGCAGCAATCCCAATTGTTGCCCTGTTCATGTTCTTGCAGAAATACATCGTCTCTGGCCTCACCGCCGGTTCGGTGAAGGGCTAAGTCCTTATCCTCAGTAACCTTTAGGAATATCTAATGGCACTCGTTTCAGTACCAGACCACTCCACTCTCGCAGCATTGCTTCCGCACCATGATGGTAGTGAAGCTTATGTTTCAAATGTGACTCCCACCTTGGGGGAAGTGGTCAAAGTACTGGTGCGGGTGCCATTAGGCTTTGGCGAAACCTCTGTACATGTTCGTACGGTGCGTGATGGCGAGCCTAGGCTTTCGCCAACTACATTGGTGCGTGAAACACAGTTCGAGCGGTGGTACCAGGGGGATGTCCTAGTCCACAACCCAGTAACTAGCTACCGGTTCTTCCTTGCTAGAGAGAACGACTATGTATGGCTCAACGGTCTGGGTTCGCACAATCGCGATGTGCGTGATGCGCACGATTTCCGGATCACTGTGCATGCGCCGGCCCCACAGTGGCTGCATGAGGGCGCGGTCTATCAGATTTTCCCAGACCGCTTCGCGCGGTCCTCTAACGCTCCTGCCCTGAACAAGGATGAGTTGCCCAGCTGGACCTTGCCGGAACCAGACTGGAATGCGGATCCAATTCCGTGCGGCCCCGGGGTTTCGCAGCACTTCTTTGGTGGTGACCTTGA
>DFNY01000053.1:0-5569 GCA_002376595.1 Jonesiaceae bacterium UBA3555
AGGTTTTGCACAAGAATCCAAGAGCCTACGCGCAGACAATAGATTCATGCCTACCAACACCGCAGCTTTCCACCAGCCCCGTCTCACCAGACCTGACGGCTCCCCCGTGCGCGCCCTCGTGGTTGATGACGAACCAAACTTGGCTGAGTTGCTGACCTCTGCGCTGCGGTACGAAGGCTGGGATATTTCCACCGCTTTTGACGGTCAGAGCGCCGTAAAGCTTGCCAAGGAAACCAAGCCAGACATTATTGTCCTAGACATCATGCTGCCGGACATTGATGGCCTAGAAGTTCTCAAGCGAGTTCGCACATTCTTGCCTCACGTGCCAGTCCTGTTCCTCACGGCAAAAGACGCTGTAGCTGACCGAGTTCAAGGACTCACAGCCGGAGGAGATGACTACGTAACTAAGCCCTTTAGTTTGGAAGAAGTTGTGGCCCGCCTCCGCGGACTGTTGCGCCGCGCCGGTGCCCTCACACAATCGAATGACTCCGTGCTGGTAGTTGGCGATCTGGTAATGGATGAAGACTCCCACGAGGTCTCCCGCGCCGGCGTGGACATTAGCCTCACCGCCACTGAATTCGAACTGCTGCGTTACCTCATGCGGAACTCCAAGCGCGTACTTTCCAAGGCTCAAATCCTGGACCGAGTGTGGCAATACGACTTTGGCGGCCAGGCAAACATTGTTGAGCTGTACATTTCTTACCTCCGGCGCAAAATCGATCACGGTCATGCGCCAATGATCCATACTCTTCGAGGCGTGGGATACGTGCTTAAACCAGCAGTGGACTCCGAATGACACTTAGGAAGAAACTCGTTGCGTTAGTCGTACTAGTAGTGCTGCTGGTGTGCGCGATTTTGGCCATAGCATCCACACTGTCTATCCGGTCCAACCTGTACGGCCAGCTTGATCAAGAGTTGCGTGATGCCAGCAACCGAGCGGTGTCACGTCCAGTTCTTGACGCAATCTTGTCTAACCAGGAAAGCGCGGGGGACCTTGGGCCAAGCGGCCAAACGTCCAATGGAAGCAGCGGGGGCATTGCAGACCCCGGACAGTCCAATTCAGGATCCGATTCGATTGCACCTGGCGGACGCATTCCTGCTGGTCAGGCTGCTGGAACAATTTCTGTGTTCTACGTGCAGGGTTACACTGTGGACGCCGGATACGTCAATGCTGCAGGTGACTACACCGCACTGAATGCTGAGCAACTGATGGCCCTTGAAGATTCGGTTTTGTTCAACCAAATCGCCCAAATTAAGGTCCCAGGCATTGGAAACGTCCGTGCCATTGCGGCAACAAATAAGCATGGGGACCCAGTCATAACCGGCCTCTCAACTCAGTCAGCGGATCAAACTATTACCCGCTACGTCACCTTTGAAGCCAGCATCATTCTTATCGCAGTCGCAGTGGCCGCCGGTATTGGACTGCTGGTGGTGCATAGGTCGCTCAAGCCCCTAGATGCGGTGTCAGAAGTTGCACAGAGGGTTTCTGAACTTCCCCTCGATGAGGGCGAGGTTGCCACTATCTACGGTGTCCCCCATGAACTAACCAACGAGGCAACTGAGGTTGGAAAGGTGGGGGCCTCACTCAACCGCATGCTCGGGCACATCCACCAAGCACTCGATGCCCGCCATAAGTCCGAAACTCAGGTGCGGCAATTTGTTGCCGATGCTTCGCATGAGCTACGCACTCCCCTTGCGTCGATTCGCGGCTACTCGGAACTGGTGCGCCGCTCTCCAGAGGATGTCCCGCCGGGCGCCACCAATGCTCTTGCGCGCATTGAATCTGAGGCCGTGCGCATGTCCGGGCTGGTTGAAGACTTACTCCTGCTAGCTCACTTGGATTCCGGACGCGAAGTGGCTACCGAAGAGGTAGACATGTCCATGCTGTGCATCATGACTCTCTCTGATGCCCACGCGGCAGGCCCAGACCACACCTGGAAACTTGAGATCCCCGAGGAGCCGTGCGTCATCATCGGTGACGAGGCACGCCTGCAACAGGTCTTAGTCAACCTACTTGCGAACGCACGGGTGCACACCCCTGCGGGCACTGCTGTGACCCTCTCCCTGCACCAGAACCAAGATAGTTCGCTGATTGTTCGAGTACACGATAACGGGCCCGGCATCCCTGAGAATCTGCGGGAATCGTTGTTCCAACGGTTCAGCAGAGGAGATACTTCACGCAACAGGAATGGCGGTTCAACTGGTTTGGGGCTCGCAATTGCTCACGCAATTGTGACCGCGCATGGTGGCACAATCACTACGCGTTCTGTGCCTGGTGACACCACCATGGAGGTAGTACTTCCTTACCGGCCGGTTCCAGCAACTACACCGGTTCCAGCGCCTCCTTCAGCGCAGTAGTCGCTATGCCTCGGCCGGTTCCAGCAACTACACCGGTTCCAGCGCCTCCTTCAGCGCANNTGCGCCGAGCACGCCGCCAAGAATGGTTCCTGCGGTCAGTGCCAGCAGGATGACCAGTGGGTGTAGTTCAAGCGACTTACCCATGATCTTGGGCTGGAGGAAGTTGCCTTCGAGTTGGTTGACCACAATAACAATGGCCACCACGATGAGTGCCTTGACCCAACCTACCGAAACCAGTGCGACGAGCGCTGCGAGAACTCCAGCAAGGGTGGCACCCACTAGCGGAATGAACGCGAGCGCAAAGGTGATCACTGCCAGCGGCAATGCGAGTGGCACACCAAGGATCAGTAAGCCTGCGCCAATGCCTATGGCGTCAACCGCTGCGACTGTTGCGGTTCCGCGCACGTAGTGGCCCAGGGTTGAGACAGTGCGGGTGCCAATGCGTTTAGCACGGGAATAGTGTTCTTGATCGAACGGCCTCAGTAGGAATTCCCAAATCTGTGGGCCGTCTTTCATGAAGAAGAACAGCACTACGAACATCAGGAATAGGCCAGTTACAAAGCTTCCGGTGGCGGAAACTCCAGCTATTGCGGTGGATCCGAACTGGCTTGAGGTGAGGAATCCGGTGATGCTTTCCTTGAATCCTTCAATCTGTTCGGTGGTGATTGCGAACGGCAGGTCTTCGAGCATTTCTTGCAGGGTTTCTAGGCCGTCACTTGCTGAATCTGCGAGTTCGCCCCACTGGTGCCGTACTGAGTTCACAATCAGGGTCACAATGGAGCCCACAACGACGATTGCGCCAAGGAGAGTCACCCAGGTTGCCGTCATAGGTTTGAGACCAAGGCCCTCTAATTTTGCCAAGACCGGGCGCAGAGCACAGGCAATGATCAGTGCCAAAAGCACGGGGATAATCAGCAGGCTCAGTTTGTTGAGCGCAATGACCAGCACCGCCACAAACGTCAGCACTATGAGGGTTTGCAGCGCACGAGTGGCCACGAATCCTGCTGCGTCGCGCCATGGCGATGGGCCTAGCGAATCGACTTGGTTGTGGTTGACGTCTACGTTGATGGAACCCTTGCGTCCCAGCGTNNAGAGTCCAATGGGCATGTTGAACTGAGTGCCGCCATTTCCTTGGCCATGCACCGAGAATGACCGTTGCTTGCTGTTCTCGCGTGGGTTCTCGTGTGACGTGGTGTCTTCCACTTGTGCTCCTGACGTGGTGTGGGCCGCTGTCCTGCGATTCTACGGTGAGTCCCGCTGGTTACAAAGCGCTTTTCGACGACTACCTGCGCTCCGCTTTCGGCTTACGTGTGTGGTTACTTGCGCCATGCGCATTAGGTGAATTGGTCGGCTGGAACCTCAGTATTGGAGTAGGCCGTCAGTGATGAGACCGCGCACGCTAGGTAGTACTTCGTCTTCGAGTTCGGTTGGGTCAACTTCAAACAGTGAAGCGATTGCGTCCAAGATTTGCCCTATGGTGAGTTCGCCATCGCAGGCTCCCAGTAGCCCTGCGAGCGCCGTAGTAGCTTGAACCGCGCGACCGTATCCGCCGCCTTGACGGATGATAATGACGTTTGGGTCTTGAGATCCAGGTGTGAAGTACCGTTCGTCGGTGACGTCGCTGGCGTAGATGAGACGTTCATTGCGTAGTTGCGCATTGGTTCGGGCCGCTTGCCAATCGTGGGCATCTAGTGCACGTGCAACCACTGGCCCCAGTGGTTGTTGTACAGTTCCGGTGATTTCTTCGAGGCGCCGCAGTGTTCGTTTTCCATCGACTGGTTTGCGCAACAAAATCATCCCAAATCCGATGGCTTGGACGTCTCTGCTAGCAAAGTCATCTAGCCACGCGTTGTAGGTTGCGGCATAGGCTTCAGGGTCACGGTCCATGGTGGTTCCGCCATCTCGGATCCACGTTTCTGCGTATTGTGCGGGGTCCAAAACTTCGCGTTGCACTATCCAGGCGTCAAGAGGGCCGTGAGCTGCTTCGGCTTCATCGAGCCATTGGGCAAGGCGGTCAGTCCAATGATCTTGCGAACGGATTTCCCAGTTCCCAAGCATTTGGACCACTCCGCTCGGCGCCAGTTGTGCTCCAACGTTGACTANNGCCATCGCGGTATTCGTACATGGGCAGTTCGCCCTCGCCTTCAGTACGCGGAGTAATTACGAAGGGAGGGTTGGACACAATGAGATCAAACTGTTCGCCTGCAACTGGCTCCAGCATTGAACCGAGTCGAACATCGAACGCAACCTCATTAAGTGCAGCATTGAATCTGACGTAATCGGCAGCTCGCTCGGAAAGGTCCGTGGCAACGATGGATTCGCTGTGCCGTGACGCGTGCAGCGCCTGAATCCCGCAGCCGGTGCCAAGGTCCAAAACTCTACCAACGGGCTTGCGCATGGTGAACTGGGCGAGCGTCAACGACGCTCCGCCCGCGCCCAAGACGTGGTCGCTGTGTAGTGCGCCGCCCGTCGCCACTTCACCCAGATCAGAGGCGAGCCACCCATTGAACTCGCCGGAATCGTCAGAAAATGCGTGCGGGCGGATTTCTGTTACCGCACGGTATTCGCTTCCTTGGGCCACAACAAGATTCATGTTCAGTGCACCGTCAACGGTCAAAGNNTACCCAAAATGAACAGACGCACCAGCAACGCCACAGGCGAATCGTTACCCGCCAACACCCGCAACGCAGGGACAGGCTGTTCCCGGTGCAACGCATCATTTGCCAGGGCACCCAGCACCTGTGCTATTGCATCCACCGTATAGTCGGCGCCAACCAAATCAGCGCGCAGTGAAGCAATCGAATCGTTAGCCACAGGGGTCGGGTGCAAAAAGCTCATGGGCCTATTGTTTCAAACTACAGCGCACCCTGCGCACACCCCATGCAATGGCGTGGGAATAAGTCGCAACCTTTACTTAAGGCGCGCATACGAGAGCAGCCCTGATGTGGGTCGCGCTTACTGAAGCCGCACCTAGGCGGGCAGTCCCTACGGGAGCTGCGCTTACGTGAGCCGCGCAATCAACGGCAAATGGTCACTCGCATCTTTGGCAGCGTGACCGTGATTGACGTGGACAGCTTCCACTTCAATGTCATCGCCCACAAAAATCGCCCCAATGCGCTTTGTTGGGCGGTGCGCAGGAAAAGTAGCAAACTCACGGCCAGAAGGATTATCTGCCACCGCAGACACGGCGTCACGCAAAGGACGTTCCAAT
>DFNY01000053.1:5574-17291 GCA_002376595.1 Jonesiaceae bacterium UBA3555
TGGCCCCAGGTGGACACTGAGAACTACGTACTCGCCTAAATCTAGAAAGCAGAAGCCCCTACGCGACGGCCACCGTAAGCCCTTTGCCCAGACGGGGATCCATCTCCACACATCAAAAGGTAAGGTTCGAGCGCCACTATTGCGTACCCGTGCAGCGACCTCCGGTCGCGCCAAAAGCGCGGTAGTTACGCCTCCCAACGGGTAACCGCCCGCGACAACCACCTCAAGGCCAGCTTCGTGTGCAACGCCGCGCAAGGCGGCACCGCCCCGCAGTCCTCGCGGCGGCTCTTGCACAGCCACCACATCAACATCGATATCCCGCAGTACCCGCACCAAAGCGGACACATCTAGGTTGAGACCTTTGAAGTTATAGGTTGCTACTCGCAATTGTGCCNNGTTCCCACGGGCTCTACAGTACGCCGCAAGATACTCCGAACGCGCCCCCAAGAAGGATGTCAGTGCAATGGTTGCAAATCCTCCCCACCATGCACGCACTTGGACCGGTATTCCTCCAAAGCTCCCGCGTACTCCAGGCTTGTCCCTTCGGTGCGCACCCGTTGGACCACATAGTCCGTTACTCCCAACGCAAGGACCTCGTCGCGAATCGCAATAATGTCATCTTCATCCAGCACCAGCGGATCGAGCGTGGTGCGAACCTGCACGTCGATGCCTGCATCGAGCAGCAGCTTCAACGACTTCATGGGTTGGTGATTGTCGGGTGCGACCCCGGTAATGGCCCGGTATTTTTCCGAAGGCGCCTTGATGTCCAACCCCACCCAATCCAGGTGGTCCAACAACTGTTCAAGCCGCTTTGGGTAGGCGCCACCGGTATGTAGCCCCACCTCAAAGCCCATTTCCTTCACCTCGCGGACCGCCGCTACCAGTGCATGCTGACGAGTGGGTTCTCCACCAGAGAACACCACACCATCAAGCAGACCCTTACGGGTAGCCAAGTGGTCACGCACGGTCTCCCATGACACCACTCCGGGTTTTGTGGGATCAATAATGTCAACGTTGTGGCAGTAACCGCACTGCCATGGACACCCCTGTAAGAACACAACGGCGCTAAGTTTTTGGGGCCAATCACATGCCGAAAACGGCTCGAAACCTGCGATTTCGAGCCGTTCCGGCTGCTGCTGGAGGGCAGACATTTTTACTTACCTTGCTGTAGCAAACTGTGAATCGTGGGCAACTTTCTCCACGAACATCTGACGTTCCTGGTGTTCACCCTTCTTGCCAATGTTGAAGGAACTCACCGGACGGTGGTAACCCATTACTCGGGTCCACACTTCACACACCGTAGGCTCTGCGTTCGGACGTTCCAAGCTGCACTTCCAGCAGGTTGGGTGCTCGCCCTCAAGGTAGCCGTGGTTAGGGCAAATGGAGAACGTTGGAGTGATGGTGATGTATGGCAGACGGAAGTTGGTCAGCGCGCGCTTCACCATCGCCTTGCAGGCTTCAGGGGTAGAGACCTTCTCCTGCATGTACAGGTGGAGAACAGTTCCGCCGGTGTACTTTCCTTGGAGTTCTTCTTGCCGGGTGAGCGCCTCGAATGGGTCCGCGGTGAAGCCCACAGGTAGCTGTGAAGAGTTGGTGTAGTACGGGTTATCTGCGGTTCCGGCCTGAATGATGTCTTCGTAGCGGGCCTTGTCTTCCTTGGCAAACCGGTACGTGGTTCCTTCGGCTGGGGTGGCCTCAAGGTTGTACAGGTGCCCCGTGGACTCTTGGAACTCGACCATGCGCTCACGGACATGATCCAATACGCGCACTGCCATTTCGTGGCCACGCTGGTCAGTAATGTCAAAGGTGTCTTCGGTGAAGTTACGGATCATTTCGTTGATTCCGTTGACTCCAATGGTGGAGAAGTGCGAGTTGAGCGTTCCCAAGTAGCGGCGGGGGGACGGGGACAGGGCTNNGTAGTGCTGAACAACTTCGCGCTTGATTTCTAGGGAATCGCGACCCAAGTCCATGAGGTAGTCGAGTTGCTTGATCAGTCCAGCTTCGTCTCCCTTGAAAAGGTATCCCAGGCGTGCACAGTTGATGGTGACCACACCGATGGACCCGGTTTGCTCTGCTGAACCAAACAGACCGTTTCCGCGCTTGAGCAGTTCACGGAGGTCAAGTTGGAGGCGGCAGCACATGGAGCGAATCTGGCCGGGCTCTAGTTCGGAGTTGATGAAGTTTTGGAAGTAGGGCAGGCCGTACTTCGCAGTCATTTCGAACAGGCGCTCAGCGTTTTCGGATTCCCATGGGAAATCTGCGGTGATGTTGTAGGTAGGAATTGGGAATGTGAAGACGCGGCCCGATGCGTCACCAGCGGTCATGACCTCAATGTAGGCGCGGTTGATCATGTCCATCTCAACCGACAAGTCACCGTAGGTGTAGTCCATGACTTGTTCGCCTACGATTGGGTGTTCGTCGCGGAGGTCTTCTGGGCAGGTCCAGTCAAAGGTCAGGTTGGTGAATGGGGTTTGGGTGCCCCAACGTGAAGGCACGTTCAGGTTGTACACGAGTTCCTGGATGCACTGCAGAACTTGCTTGTAGTCCAGTTGGTCATTGCGAACGTACGGTGCCATGTAGGTGTCAAAGCTGGAGAATGCTTGAGCTCCGGCCCATTCGTTTTGCATTGTTCCAAGGAAGTTCACCACCTGGCTGACTGCCGACGAGAGGTGCTTGGGTGGGTTGGATTCCACTTTGCCGGGCACTCCGTTGAAACCCTGTTGAAGGAGCATCTTGAGCGACCAGCCAGCGCAGTACCCGCCGAACACGTCAAGGTCATGGATGTGGAGGTCGCCGTTGCGGTGTGCGGTTCCAATTTCTTGGGAGTACACGTTGGACAGCCAGTAGTTGGCGGTTACCTTTCCGGCGGTGTTCAAAATCAGTCCGCCGAGCGAGTAGCCCTGGTTGGCGTTGGCGTTTACGCGCCAGTCGCTTCGGTCTAGGTACTCATTCATGGACGAGGTGACATCCACCATCACTGGAGCAGCCGGTGCTGCGGTACCAGGGACCTCGTTGTCCTGGGTGAGGTGAGTTTCTGACGCTGTGCTCATTGGTTAAGGCCTTTCATCCAACCACCCGGGGAGACTCTCCACTAACCACTACATCTAGTTGTGAGGCGCAGGGTGAACCACTATATGACCACTATCTTCGTCTCGGCTTCACCCATAGCTCTGGGCCCAAGGTCCCTGACTATGTGACACCCCCAGGAGCTTACCGAGACGTTAAAGGCTGCACGTCATGATTCACGCCATGACCCTAGTTGCGTTTTATGACAAGCCGTAATTCCTAATTCACCCTGACCTTTGTCACAGTGATTTGCGGTTCTTTTCCCGGTGTTCACAGTGATAGGGCAGGTAGACACCGTAATTGGGCTCCTTAACCACAAGAACACCCGCGATGGTGAACTCTCCACCTCCGGTTGCTAAGACTTTGCACCCTACGTAACGTCGAATATGTAGAAGTTTTCGCGCCAAAGCATTGGCTTCCAACTCGCTTGACGCCACCAACGGTCCCGCGCAGGAACGCCACCATCACGGCGCCAACAATCACCACATACTTTCGTTTCACAGCCTTGGAGCTCGACCTTGGCGGGGGTGCGGGCCCACTCACAACACGGGCGGTGGAACACGCAGAACATACACGAATCATTTGACTCCCAGATTCAGTTCTGCGTCCAAACAGAGAGGCCCAGCTACGCGCAGCTGGGCCTCTCACTATGTTGTTATTCGGGCAGAGCCGGTCGTTCTATGGCAGGGCCGTTCGTCCCTGCGAGCGGAGACGCAAGCCTTACCAAGCGTGCTAGAACGCTGGGGCTCCGGCGGCAGCAATCATGAATCCAGGTGCCCCGAATCCGTTCTGTGCAAATGCGTGCGCCACTGAGTGCGCAATGTCGGTAGCTTGCTCGGTGTGGACCAGTGCGATGGCTGAACCACCAAAACCGCCGCCCACCATCCGTCCACCGAGCGCTCCAGCTGCAATTGCACTGTNNAACTTCGTAGTCGTCGCGCAGGGAGACATGTGCGGCGGTAAGGACTGGGCCAACTTCAACAGTCCGGCCCTGTTCCAACAGCGCGTCAACCTCGTGGACTCGTTCAATGTCTCCGAGCACGTGACGCACACGGCGCTGGGTAACCTCAACATCTTCGGTTCCAAGCAGTCCGGCTTCGCCTGCCGCCTCAATACGCGCCCACACCGATTCCACGGTCTCGCCGGCGTCTGCGATTTCACGCAGAGTGTCCACGCCAAGTGCTTGTGCGGCTTGTTCGCAGGTAGCCCTGCGAGCAGCGTACTGGCCGTCTACCAGCTGGTGTGGAGCCCGGGTATCAATGATGAGCAGTGACAGCCCTGACGACGCCAAATCGAAAGGTACGTGACGAACTGACTGGTCAATGCAGTCAAGCAGCAGCAGGTAGCCTTCACGGGAACGCAACGACGCAGATTGGTCCATGCCACCGGTGTTTGCTCCGGCCATTTCGCGTTCGGCACGAATGCACGCCTCAACCAGGATCTTGCGTCCTTCATCATTGGGTTCGCTGCGAGTTCCAGCTAGCCCAAGTTCATACACGGCGTCCAGCGCCACCGCGATGGAGGCTTCCAAAGATGCTGAGGACGAGAGTCCAGCTCCGTAGGGAACGCATGAGGTGATTGCGGCGTCGAACCCACCAACGGTGTAGCCCGCTTGTTCAAGGGCCCACACTACGCCGGTGACGTACGCTGGCCAGCCGCTGACTGACCCTGCGGTGAGGTCCGTTAGACGGCCTTCCCAAGGTGTGTCTTCTTGGCCTGAAACAATGCGAATAATGCCGTCTTCACGTGGAGTCATTGCCACATAGGCACGGTGCAAGAGCGCGAACGGGAAAACAAGTCCACCGTTGTAGTCGGTGTGTTCACCAATGAGGTTCGCGCGACCAGGAGCAGACCAGGTGCCAGCAGGCTGGGTTCCGAATGCTTCTACATAGATTTTGGATACCTTTGCTGAGCCTTCTTCAAGGCTCCAAGCATCGATCCATTCCACGTCTGCTTGGCTGGTGGTTGCCTGTGTCATTTGGTGCACTCCTTGGCTTCCTCGATGAGGCGGTCGGCGATTCGTTCTGGCGTGGTGTCTGAGATCCATGCACCCATGCCGGATTCGGATCCAGCTAGGTACTTGAGCTTTCCTGGTGAGCGCAGGAACGAGAAAATTTGCAGGTGTAGGCGCAGATCTTCGCGGCCTTCGCCCACTGGAGCTTGGTGCCAGCCGGAAATGTATGGGGTTTTGGTCAGTGTTCCGTCTTCTTGTGCTGGGAAGAATCGGTCCATCATTTCGAGGATCTGTAGGAAGAAGGTTGCCAGTTCGTCGCGTTCTGCTTCGTTCAGTTCGGCGAGGTCGGCTACGTCTCGGCGTGGTGCTATGTGGATCTCTAGTGGCCAGCGTGCAGCCATTGGCACGTATGCCACCCAGTGTTCGCCTTCGAGCACTACTCGACGGCCTGAGCGCAGTTCTGCTTCCATAACGTCGCGTAAGAGGTTGCGTCCGGTCTTGGCGCGGTGTGCTTGAGCTTGTGCAAGCATTTGGGTGGTGCGTGGGGTGAGGTATGGGTAGGCGTAGATCTGGCCGTGTGGGTGGTGCAGTGTTACGCCGATTTCTTGGCCACGGTTTTCAAAGCAGAACACCTGCTCGATTCCGTCGAGTTTGGACAGTTCTTCGGTGCGGTCTGCCCAGGCTTCGATGATGGTGCGCATGCGGGTTGGTGAGACCTCGCGCAGCGACTTCTTGTCGTCTGGTGAGAAGCAGATGACTTCGCAACGACCAGCTGCTGGGCGTTGGTGCCACAGTTCTTCGCCTTCCAGCAGGGTGTCTACGTCTACCACGCCTGGTACGCGCATAAGCGATGGGAAACGGTTCTCAAATACGACAACGTCGTAGTCTTCGGCTGGGATTTCGCCGTCCGAGTAGGCAGCGCCCGGCTTTGCTGGGGCGAGGGGGTTGGCGTCTGCTGGTGGCAGGAAGGTGCGGTTCATGCGGTGCGCTGCGTGTGGGATCCACTCGCCGGTGAGGACGTCATAGCGCATGGTTGGACCGGTGATGGGAGTTTCGCTGCCGTCTTCGCCCACGATTGGCGCGAACCTGTCGGTCAGTGGGCGTGGGTCGTCGAGTCGGCGAGTGAGTTCTCCGCTGACGTACTGCGCGGAGTCGTCAAAGTAGAACAGGTCGCGGCCGTCTGCGAGGGTGGCGCGGGTTTTTCGCACGTTGTTACTGATGGTGCTCATGTCTTTTCCTCTTGTGTGGGGTTATTTCTCGACGATTGCGTGTGCGGGTGGGCACGTGACGGTGTGTAGGTGGCTGGGGTCAGGTGGCTTGAGTTAGGTGGATCAGGATGGTCTGTTCCGGTCGTTGGACCGGGAAGCGAAGTCCTAGGGTCATGAGTGCATGTCCGCTCAGGGTGACTTCGTTGTTCCACCAGTCTGGGATCCAGTCTGCTGGCATGTAGCCTTCAATGACGTCTGGCCCGATCGCCCGCACCGTGTAGTTAGCGGCTGGGTTCAGGCCTCGCAGTTTGAAGCGGGGCGGGATCATGGTGAAGGAACTTGCTAGTTGAGNNGGCGTCGGATGCCACTACTCCGTGTACCCATCGTTGTGGGTCAGCTACGTTGAGGCGCTGCACGGTTCCGTTGTGCAGTAGCTCGCGGTGAGTTTTGTACAGCTCAATCCAGGTTGCGAGGTCGCCACGTTCTTGTTCGGTTGCTTCGTTGAGGTTCCATTCGATCCCCATATGCCCAAACAGTGCGGTGCTGGCCCTTAAGGCGAGGGTGTGGCGCCGTCCTGTGGTGTGTGCAATCCCGGACCCAATGTGCGAGCCCATTACCTCAGGTGGCACCAAGATGGAGGTGCCCGCTTCGATTTGCTGGCGCTCAAGTGCATCGATGCAGTCCGAGGCCCACATGCGATCTGCGTAGGCAAGGATTGCGAGGTCTACGCGGCCACCGCCTCCAGCGCAGGTTTCAAACTCAACGCCCGGGTGTCGCGCTTTGAGTTCACCCAGGAGTCGGTAGAGGGCAAGGGTTTGCTCGTGTACGCCAGCTTGTCCGGTGTGCTGGTTTCCTGCCTCGAGAATCTCGCGGTTGTGATCCCATTTGNNGTGCGTAGCGGCTCAGGATTGAATCGATGCGCTCAAGGATGTAGTCGTAGGCCTGTGGGATAGCCAGGTTGAGGGTTTGCTGGTTCCGAAGTGGAAGCGGCAAGCGTGCAGCGTTGGGAGCAAGAATCCAATCGGGGTGTTCAGCCGCAAGATTTGATTTCTCGTTGATCATTTCTGGTTCGAACCAGAGACCAAATTCCATGCCGAGCCCGGTGACGTGATCGATGATTGGGTCTAGGCCATGTGGCCATACCTCTGCATCTACGTACCAATCCCCTAATCCTGCGGAGTCATCGCGTCGTCCGGTAAACCAGCCGTCATCGAGCACGTACCGTTCAACACCTACAGCTGCGGCTTGGTCTGCGAGCGCCTTAAGGGTGTCTAGGTCGTGGTTGAAGTAGACCGCTTCCCACACGTTGATGTGGACTGGGCGCGGCTTCGTTGGTCGGGTCTTGCGGGATCGTACTAGGTTGTGGAATCGGGTGGATAATTCGTTGATTCCACCTGAACGGGTTCCGTAAGATCCGTACACCCATGGCGTTTGGTAGGTTTCGCCGCGATCTAGGGCAACTTCCCCGGGGAGCAACAGTTCGCCGGCTGCGAAGTGTCCGTGCCCGTTTACTTCACGTTCGGCGGTGATCCGGTGGTTTGCAGACCACGCAACGTGCACACCCCAGACCTCTCCCGTTTCATACGTGAAACCAGTTTCTCCTGCGAGCATGACTACAGTTGCATCGTGCCCGCGGCCCTTGCGCATTTCTCGGGTGTGGGCGCCAAAGGTGAAAGGCGATCGTTGCGGCGCGCGTTCGCGGATCCATCGTCCGGTGAAGTCCAGCAGTTCTTGGGCTGCGAACGCCAGCGGCAATGACAGCAGCATCGAGTTCAGCTGATATGCGCCGACTTCGGTGTTGGTGAGCGTTGCCCGGTGGCGCACAATTCCGGAGGCAAGTAACTGGACTTCGTATTGAAGTTCCAGGCCCGCTTCTGTGTCTTGGGCATGCACAGTGACAGTGTCTGCAAGTTGTTGATCTGCAAGGTCGCCCGCATCAGTTGGCAAAGCGATGTTTCGTTGCACCGAAATGGATCGATGTTCAAAGCGTGGGGAGAACGCCACTCCGCCATCGCGGTGACCTTCCAGTCCGTTGGTGCCCACCCACCCATCGCTGGCTTGGGGCAGAGGCGCGGCTATCGTCGAAAAATCCATAGTGCCGCCAGCGGCGCGCAACAGTGATTTCAACTGGTCTTGTTCGTGGGCAGATCCTGGTGCACCAAAGTCACCAAGGTCTTGGCCCCAGTGAATGATGCGGGGCAGAGTGTCAGCGTGCGCGTCTATGAGAACGGAGACTCCTGCTGCGCGCAGGTGGATATATTGAGCATCAATGGCCATAGTTATTTTTACGTCGAAAATTAGTCTGCTGTCAACAGTTGGACACTACAGTGCGACTCAAAAGCGAACACCCTAGGTACTTTTTCTTGACACATGCAATAAAATCCAAAGAATGACAACCAGCCCTGCCGCTCCTCGCCCACTCCAAGGGCACGCACGAGCAATCGTGCGGGCACTACTCGTGGACGGGCCACGCAGCAGAACCGACCTAGCCACGCAACTAGATCTCTCGGCTGGAAGCCTCACCAGACTCTCCAAACCCCTCATCGAAGACGGGATCATCAACGAACAACCCAGCACGGAACAGCCCGCCAGCATCGGGCGGCCGAGTGTTCCCTTGGCGTTCAACCACACCAGATACCGATTCATCGGAATCAAACTCACCAAAACCCACGCTTACGCTGCACTGACACTAGCCGACGCACGCATCGAGCAATTACTGACTCGTGAGTTGCCCTCCACCGCGCCGGAGGACTGCATCCACATCATTGCAAACTTGGTGAAGACACTCTCCGCGGCGTCGGCAGTCCCACCACATGCAGTAGGAATTACGCTGGGCGGACACGTAACGAACTACCGTCACGTTACACACGCAGACCACCTGGATTGGAACGATGTACCGCTAGCCCAACTCGTGGAACAAGCCACGTCCCTACCCACAGTGGTTGCCAACGACATTGAAGCGCACACCGAATCCACTTTGTGGTTCGGTGAAGGAGTAGGCACACAGACTTTCGCGCTCTTCACTTTGGGGGCCGGGATCGGATACGGGCTCATCACCCACGGGCAAGTAGTAACCAACCCCGAAGCCGGCTATTCGCTGCTCTCCCACTTCCCGCTGGAATCCGCACAGATTCGCGCCTATGAAGACCAGTTAGCAAGCACTCACAAGGCGCGCGCATTCGATTCCGGATGCGGACACTACGCCTGCGCAACCTCAATGCTGACACTCTTTGAACTTGAACAACGGGCCGCCCACACACTAGGAAGACCCGTCAGTTTCCAGCAACTACTCGCACTAGCAACCGCAGGCGACCCACAAGCACAAGCCATTGTGGACTCCTCCGGATACGCTCTAGGCACCATGTTCGCGGCAATCACAAACCTGACTTTGCCCCAACGCATCGTAGTGGGCGGGGAAGCCTGCGAACTCGCTTCAGTTGCCCGCACTGCAGTACTTCAAGGTCTCCACGATCACCGTGACCAGCGAGCAACAGACCCCGAGATCCGACTACAAGATCCAGACCTAGCACTGTGGACGCGCGGAGCAGCAGTGGTAGCGATGCACAACACCCTCGTAGGCAGAGACTAAACAGGCCTACACGTTGGCTTCAAGGTGTNNTGTACCTTGCGTGCAGACTTTGGCCAGGTAGAACGCATCCATCGGTCATGGGTTGCCACCACCACTGTCATCTGGGCAGCCGCAATAGCTTGCGTGAGTTCCTCAATGAGCACCAACGACAAGTGGTTGGTGGGCTCATCAAGCAACAAAACATCAGGACGCTGCACAATCAACAGTTGAAGCACCACCCTACGGCGCACTCCGGCAGACAATTCCATGAGCGGCCGGTCCACGTCTTGAGCACTGAGCAACCCGAACTCAAGAACATCAGGGGCATTCGCAATATGAGCCGCCACGAGGTTATAGACCTCCCGTGGAGTGCGCTCGTCGGATTCCAGCCCCACCTCCTGCTCCAACAACGCCACGTTCAGACCACGCACGCGCAGTACCTCACCAGCCGTAGCCCTAGAATCACCAGCCAACAACGACAACAATGTAGATTTCCCAGTGCCATTAGACCCGGTAACCAAAATCTTCTCGCCGCTGCGGACCACCAGATTCAGCGGTGCCAAGCGGCCCTCAACCTGCGCATCCACCAACTTGATCTGCGGACGTGGCCGCACAGCCTCCGCGCTGCTCGGCCCATCAGATCCGTTCGCCCGCGGTGCCCCAGCCAACGAGGTCTCATCCAAACTCAAAACAACCGGAGGCCTACCAACAGCTTCGCGTTCCAACACCTCATACCGGTGCGCAGCAGCTTTGATACGCCGCGACACCTGCTTGTCCACCCGGTTGCCCCGCATGCCGTAACCCATCTTGTTACCGTCACGGCGCTCCCTATGCTTCACATCGCGCGCTTTAGAATCTCCCGTGGTTGACAGCCACTCCAGCTGCTCCTGCTCGCTGCGATATCGGGCTTCCCACGCCTTACGTTCCTGCCGTTTTGCCCGCACATACTCGCTGTAATCGCCGCGATAATAGCGTTCATCAAACCCAGACGGCTTATCAGAATCAGCCTTGATTACCGAATCTTCAGACGCACCGCGAGCGCGCGCCCGCAACGCCGCATCAAATGGATCCAAATCATAAATACCCGTGGCGGTCTGGTTCAAGAACTCACGGTCATGTGAGGACATCACTACCGCGCCCGGGAAGTGCTTTAGCGTTTCTTGCAGGAAGACCAACCCAGCGTCATCCACGTGGTTGGTGGGCTCGTCGAGAAGCATTACTGTGGGCCTACGAATCAATACCGCAGCCAATGCGAAGCGCCGCACCTGGCCACCGGACATCTGCGCGAGCGTGCGAGACCGTTCAATGGAATCAAGGTCCAACGCGGACAACACTTCGGCCACGCGCACCGAAGCGTTCCAGACATCGGCAAACTCGGCGCGCGCAAGCACCTGAGCATACGCAACAGCTACGTCTTCGGAGTGAGGGTCACGCTCAAGTTCCAGCGCACGCTGATCTAGTTCCGCCTCCAACGCACGAACGGGGGCGAGCGCAGCCTCAAGCACCTGATCCACAGTGAAATTCAGCGGAAGCGACGTCTCCTGAGCCAACAATTCACAAGACTCAGCAACCCTAACCGAACCACCATCATGGTCAAGCTCGCCAGCAAGGACCCGCAACACCGTGGACTTACCAGAACCATTCTCCCCCACCAGGGCGAGGCGTTGCCTGCCTGCAACCACAAAGTTGACGTCGCGCACCACAAAACGATCCCCGTACGCAAAGTCGAGCGAAGACACGTTCACTAGCTGTTCAGACACTTAGCAACCCTTACCTAGAAAAGACTTCTACTCATCTAACTGCGCCCTCGCACTGAACACCAGTCAAATATGTTCGCCAAGGTTCTACCAAAAGCGCCACCATGGGCCTACTCAGCAAACCCCGGACTGAACTCACGCCGCTGCCTAGCTTGCCCGGCGTG
>DFNY01000095.1:0-4748 GCA_002376595.1 Jonesiaceae bacterium UBA3555
TTACGTTGCGATCGTTGAGAGAGCGACACGATGAGTTCCACGAGGTCGCCTGTGGAGTGCGCTGGTTCTAGCTCGAATGTTTCAAGTATGAGGTCCAAGAGCTGTCCCAGGCCCTTGTAGAACTCTTTGGAGTTCTTAGACAGGGTTGCTGATTCCTCGGGGAAACGGATTTCGAAGATGGCGAATTCGTTCCATAGCAGGTACCGCTCGCGCTCGCGGGGGAGTGCAGCGAGGAGGATTCGGGTTGCTCCTTCGATAGGGTCGCTCGCTGTGAACTCCCATTTTTCGAGTACCTGTTGTACATCGGCGAACATGGAGTCCCATTCGATCTGCGCTACTTCGGCCACAAAATGGTCCATGTCTGTGAAATTGGAGTAGAAAGCGCCGCGAGTGAAACCTGCCGCTTTGGTGAGGTCACCTACCGACGTGCCCGCTACGCCTCGTTCTGCCNNTATGAGTGATTAGTCGGCGGTCGGTGATTTCACCGCCTTTGAGGCTTAGAACTGCGGCCCGACGTGCGGAGAGCTTTTCGGAGACGTCCTTAGCTAGGCGTCTGCCGGATTCTTGCTGCGCTGTCTTGTCCATCACATCAGGATACACAGTTGTATCGAAATGTTGAAGTTGTTGGATACAGGTGTGTATCGTAATTATCGAACGCGATACACATCTGTATCCGAAACTGAGTTTCCTTGCCGGGACCCGTGATGAGGCAAGCAGAAGGACAACAATGACACAGCGCACGCAGCGGCGATTATTACCGCACATGACTAACAACAAAGCGATGAACATCATCGTTCTTGTGATCATCGCCTGCATTCCCCTCTTGTACGCAGGACTTATGGGATCCGCCTACCAAGATCCCGTAGAACGAGTGTCGAACATGCGCGCCGCAGTGGTTAATGAGGATGTTCCATACACCGCTCAACTGGTGTCAGGCTCCCAAGACTTCAGCATCGGAGAGCAGCTCGAGGAGCGCTTGACCAACCCAGAGGACGGCCAAGAGGTTGGATTCGAGTGGGAGTCCATGAGCCTCGAGAACGCCAAGGCCGAACTCAAGGACGGAACAATCCGCGCCTACATGGTCATCCCAGAGAACTTCTCCAAGACCGCCGGCACGCTCGGTGCCGAAGACGTGAGCTCGCTGGACAAGGTGAAACTAGAGATCGTCTCGGATGACTCGGTCAACTACCTTGCAGGAACCATGGTTCGTACCGTCGCAGCGACCCTGCAGAGTCAGCTGACGTCTCAGGCAGCGGATCAGTACATCGACACCATGCTTGTTTCGCTGGGCACGATCTCGGACGGCATGAATGACGCAGCGGACGGCGGAAGCCAACTAGCTGACGGATCTGGCGAACTGAAAGATGGCTTAACCACGCTAGCGGAAGCAATCGCCTCCGCTTCGGACGGCGCGGGCAAACTCGCCACAGGATCAAGCGATCTCGCTAACGGTTCGCAATCCTTGGCAGATGGCTCATCTACCCTTGCAAGCGGTGCGAATTCGCTCGCGGACGGCACTAGCAAACTCAACGAGGCGATTCCTACCGTTGCGGACGGCGCAACGCGGCTCACTAGCGGTGCCGAGCAGGTAGCTGAGGGTTCGCAGTCGGTGACCGACGGCGTGAAGTCGCTGAAGGCCGGCATTACCAGCTATACCCAAGGTGCAGACACGGTCGCTGATGGCTTGACCACGCTGAAGGCGTCAACAACTAAGCTGATTTCAGGTGTGGCATCACTCGATGAGGGTGCGTCCACGCTATCCACCAATCTCTCGGGGTTGCACACCAAAACCCAAACCTTCGCGGACAAGACCGCGGAACTCGCCGCCGGTCAAACCAGCTTGTCCGGTCTGAGCACGCAGGCCTCGCAGAGCCTGACCGCTCTCTCCCAACAGTGCGCCGCTGCGGGTGGAGCGAGCGCATTCTGTGACAACCTCACCAAGGTTGCGCAGAGCGAACGCGCACTTGCAGAAAAGTACGAGGGACTTGCAACCTCAACTGAAACGCTGAGCGAATCCGCCACGGCGATCTCGCAGGGTGTCGGAGCGCTGGACAAGGGCGCTTCGACCCTGTCCGCGGGAACCACGAGCCTGGCACAGTCGGTTGGAACCACCAAGGACACCTCGGCCGACAAGACGGTAGTCGGAGCGGTCAACTCCTTACAGGCCGGTGCGAGCCAGTTATCCGCAAAATCAAAGGAACTGAATGCCGGCGCCTCGTCGCTTTATTCGGGTTCCAACCAAGTAACGACCGGTGCAAAGTCTTTGGCCACCGGGGCTGGCAAACCCAACGCAAGCCTTCCTACCTTGACCACCTCCGTAGGCGACCTCAATGATGGCGCCCAACAACTGGCATCAGGCGCTGGCAGCCTAGCAACCGGCGCCTCGACCTTGGCTTCGGGTGCCACCGATCTAGCAACCGGAACGAGCAGCCTCAATAGTGGACTCACCCAGATCGGTGATGGCGCTACCAGCGCTGTTGAAGGTGCAAGCGCTCTGGCCGATGGCTCGCTAGAACTGACCAACGCCATCTCCGAAGGCGCCGACAAGATACCAACCTATAGCGAGTCTGATCAGACCAAGATCGCCGACACTGCATCGGCAATCGCCGAGGTAACCCCGCTCCGCAACAACGCGGTGTCCAATGCTGCCGGCGGATTCTTGCCAATGTTCCTTTCTCTCTCGCTCTGGATCGGTGCGATCGCACTCTTCCTGGTTTTGCCAGCTCTTGACCGGCGCCACTCCTCGGCTGATAAGTGGTGGCTCAGCGCCTTGCGTCCAATGGGAATCGCGATGGTTGTGGGCCTCGTCCAGGCAGCCATCGCCGTGGTGATCGTGAACATGAGCGTCGAAGTCAACGCCGCGCACCTTGCAGGCTGGGTGGGCATTGCGGTACTGAGTTCTCTTACGTTCGTGGCGGTCAACCAGGCGCTGATTGCACTGCTAAGCTACCGAGGCCGACTCATCTCCTTGATCCTGTTGCTGCTACAAATCACCTCTATGGGTGGCACCTTCCCAATTGAGACCGCGCCTAAATTCTTCCAGTGGCTGCATGAGTTGCTGCCGATGACCTGGGTCCACTACGCATTCCGCGCAATGATTGCGGGTGGGGGAAAGACTGGTGCAGTTTCACACGCGGTAGTTGTGCTGCTCGTCTGGATGGTCGTCTCGCTGATCGTAGTGTTCGTGTTCGCACGCCTGCGTGCAGGTAATCGACCACTCGCGCACGACAACGCGAACATGGGCGACATGATTGACATGGTTGCCGCTCCGTTCGGATCGCAGCCGCTCCCGCAGGACGGTGTAGAGGACAAGAACCCAGTGGACGAATCTGTTGACCTCCTTTTGGAGAGAGCAAGTCAAAGGGCCTGACCTTCTCGTGTGATTCGAAGGCACATGCAAACTCTCACGCTGTGAGCCTTTGGCTGAAACTGTGCTGCGACGCGCCGAGCGTCGCAGCACAGTTTTGTGTGTACACAAGAGAACTGGTGGCTTCATCCCAAAGTGTCCGCAGATCCACGGGTATCTGTCCGGGTTTGCGCCTATGATGGTGGGCAAGACGAAGAAGTCCGCTAGCGAAGGAACTCCACATGCAATCCCCAGTTACCGTGACCATCACCGGCGGAGCAGGCCAAATTGGGTATGCCCTGGCTTTTCGGGCAGCGCACGGTGACGCCTTTGGCCCTGATACGCCAGTGCGTTTGCGCCTACTTGAAGTACCTGCCGCGATTCGGGCAGCGGAAGGCGTAGCGATGGAATTGGCGGACTGCGTATTTNNAGTTGTTGGACAGCGTGGAAATCTTTGAAGATACGCATGCTGCGTTTGATGGCGTTCAGGCGGCGTTCCTAGTGGGTGCTCGTCCTCGCACCAAGGGAATGGAACGGGCAGACTTACTCGAAGCAAATGCTGGCATTTTTGTTCCGCAAGGCCAGGCGCTGAACGATGGTGCTTCGTCGGACATCCGAGTGTTGGTAGTGGGAAATCCCGCTAACACGAATGCCGCAATCGTTGCCTCACACGCACCAGATATTCCTGCGGAACGAATCACAGCAATGACACGCCTTGATCACAATCGCGCTCTTGCGCTGCTGGGGGAGAAGATCGGTGCTCCAGCAAGCGACATTAGCGGTGTCACTATTTGGGGTAATCACTCTGCCACCCAGTACCCTGATCTTTTCCATGCACGTGTCCAGGGGCGGGAAATCACACACATTCTTGAAGATGAGCAGTGGCTAGCGCAGACTTTTATCCCTGCGGTAGCAGATAGGGGAATGGCGGTCATTGAGGCTCGGGGGTCGTCTTCGGCTGCTTCAGCGGCGAACGCGGCGCTTGCACATATGAACGATTGGGTCAATGGAGTGCGCCATGACGAGTGGACCTCAGTTGCACTCCCGTCTGACGGTTCATACGGCGTTCCAAATGGGTTGGTGTCTTCGTTCCCAGTTCGCAGCGTNNGGATTGATGCTTCGGTGCGGGAGATTGCCGCTGAGCGAGATGTTGTGAGTTCGCTCGGCTTTTTCGCACAGTGACGGTGGCTTATTTGTGAGCGTCCTTGAGGTTCTGCTGAGCCCTAGAGTTGACCAATGAGTGCCACCTCACGTGCGAGTTTTTTGCGTTAAGTTGTGTAAAGGGAGCATGCTTGAACCATGCCTCGAATGCCTCGTGAGCGTTCGCTCGCTTACCATCACGATTTCCGGCAACTGTGGATCGGTGATGCTCTCAGCCAAGTTGGGGCTCAGCTAACTGCAT
>DFNY01000095.1:4847-12194 GCA_002376595.1 Jonesiaceae bacterium UBA3555
CTCTCGGTTGCTACCGTGTTCTTCGACATCGCGCACTTGAGTTACGTTCCCGGTTTGGTGGGCCTCAAACACGTCTCCGAAGGAAATACCAAGCTGCAAGCGACGTATTCCGTTGCGGCTGTAGGCGTACCGGCAATCGGTGGGTGGTTGTTGAAACTGGTGACTGCACCAGCGCTGATCGCGGTCAACGTGTTCACCTACTTCTTGTCAGTGGTGTTCCTGTTGCGGATCCGNNTGGGCCACGGAGGTGCTCCCTCCGAAAGATTCTCACTTGCCCATGGGCAGGGCGATTGCCGAAGGTTTGCGGTTCATTGTCAAGACGCCATTGCTCAACAGGCTAGTTTTCGCAACGGGTGCCAGTGCCATTTTCTCCACCATGGGGTGGACCATGCTGGTGAAGTACGTTGTGGACTATCTGGGATTCAATGAGGGATCCGTGGGTATGGTGATGTCTGCTTCGGCTGTTGGCGGCATCTTGGGTGCGTTTATCGTACGCAAAGCAACTCACGTCATTGGTGAGGGTCGAATCATCGCGCTGTCCGCGCTGGCCACGCCAATCTTGTTCATCGGTATCCCTCTGGCCCAACCGCTCATGGAAGCTGGGGTCAACCCGATGTATCCGTTGGTGATTTCTGGTTTCCTCATGCAGGTGTCCAACACCTTCTTCAACGTTTCTCAGGTCAGTTTCCGCCAGCGCCTATGCCCGCCACATTTGTTGGGGCGCATGAACGCCTCATTCAGGTTCATCGTGTGGGGCGGCATGCCGATTGCGAGCTTGCTTGCCGGTGTCATTGCCACGCACTTTGGCATGGTCACCATGATGTGGGTTGTCGTAATTGGCGAGATTCTCGCCGCGTTCCCTCTGGTCTTCTCTCGCTTCGTGCACATGCGCGATCTGCCTGGTGGAGGAACCATCGAGGAAATCGAGACCGATTCCAATTAGTTTCCCGACGATTCGGCTAGTAACGCGTGAGGGCTCCTTTCCCAGTTTGGCTGGGAAAGGAGCCCTCACGTTTGTTGGGTTCAACCTAGCGGCCTGTTAGTGCCTTCTAGGGGATTGTCTAGCGGAAGACAACGGTTCTCTCGCCATTCATGAGCACACGGTGCTCTGCGTGCCACCGCACCGCTCGAGACAACACGCGTCGCTCGACATCCTGGCCAAGTGCCACAAACTGTTCAGCAGACATTTCGTGGTTTACGCGTTCAATGTCTTGCTCAATGATTGGGCNNCATCGAGGTCCGCAGTTACATAGTGGGACGTCGCACCGATGAGCTTCACACCGCGGTGGTGAGCTTGGTGATACGGCTTTGCACCCTTGAACGATGGAAGGAACGAGTGGTGAATGTTGATAACTCGGCCGGAAAGAGCGCGGCACAGGTCATCCGAAAGGACTTGCATGTATCGCGCTAGAACCACTAATTCAGCGTCTACCGAGCGGATAAGTTCCAGCAGCTCCTGTTCAGCTGAAGCTTTGGTGGCTGCTGTGACTGGAATGTGGTGGAACGGTACGCCATAAAACTCAGCCAAGCCCTGCAAATCAGTGTGGTTACCAACAACGGCAACTACATCAATGGGCAGGCCAGAGGCCCGCTGGTGGAAAAGCAAGTCATTGAGAGCATGAGCAGCCTTGGACACCATCAGCACAGTGCGTAATGGGCGGCCCACAACGTCTAGGTTCCACGTGAGATCAAACTCCTGGGCGAGCGATTCCAGCGCCGTACCTAATTCCTCACGGGTGGCGTTAGTAATCACCTGCACACGCATGAAAAACAATGATGTCTCAGGGTCACCGTATTGCTTGGATTCAGTAATGTTTCCGCCGTGTTCGGCAAGCATTCCAGCGACAGCGTGAACAATGCCCGGACGGTCGGGGCAAGACAGGGTCAGAACCCAGTGCGTAGGAGAAGTTTCTGTGGTCACGGCACTAGATTACTTTGCTTAGCGTGGACAATGCCGCGGATGACCAGAATCAATGCGACGATATACCCATGAGTGAGCCAGAGATCACAATCGCACTGTTGTCAGCCGACGCCGCAGGAGAACTATTGACCCTGCGTCGCGCTGCCTTCGTCACCGAAGCCCAAGNNCTAACCCAAACACTTGAGGAACTCCTTGAAGACCTCAACCAGGACGACGTAGTCACCCTTGGGGCATGGCTTGGTCATCGTTTGGTGGGTTCAGTTCGCGTGGAACTGGAAGACGGTAAAGCAACGTTGGGCCGCTTGGCAGTAGCACCAGACCTTCAGGGTCAAGGGATTGGCACCCAAATGATGTACGCCGTTCTGCCGCACCTTCCCGAGGAAACCACAGAGATCTGGGTGTTCACCGGTAAAGACTCCAAGCAAAACCTTGCGATGTATCAAAACCAAGGCTACGAGCACCAACACGACCAAGTCGCCGGTGACCTCACTTACGCGTATCTGCGCAAGATCCTTGGCGAAGAATCCGACTAACCACACACCTACAAAACAGGTGGGGTACTAGCATTCGCTAGTCCCCCACCTGTTTTAGTTCCTTTTCAAAGTGACCCCAATGGCGCGGCACCCAAGGGAATGCTTGAGGGATCGTCGGGAAGTGCCCTAGAATCGCGCCGGCGCTTCATCACCGGTAGACCCAGTAATCAATGACACGAGCCGCACATATGAAATGTCAGGCGTGTGGAAGGTGCCCACACAGGTGCCCAAGCGCATCACCATGATGCGGTCGGCAATAGCCTGCACCTCGGCCAAGTTGTGACTGATAACCACCACACCCAGCCCACGGTCACGCAGGGATTGAATGAGGTTTAGCACCTCAGCGCTTTGAGAGACCGACAACGCAGAGGTGGGCTCATCGAGAAGGATCACCTTGGGATTGCCTAGCATGGTGCGTGCAATTGCCACAGATTGCTTTTGGCCACCAGACAAATCCGCGACTCTTGTGCGAATCGAAGGCATGCGGGCCTTGAGCGTGCGGAACAACTTGACGGCTTCGTCCTCCATCAAGTGATCGCTCAGAAAACCATTTTTGGAATATTCCCTACCCAAAAACAGATTGGCCACGATCGATAGATTCCCGCTCAGAGCGAGGTCTTGGAAAACAGTGGCAATTCCCAAATCTTGAGCTACCACCGGGGAGCTAATGGTCACCGGACGACCCTCAAACGTGATGGATCCAGAATCTGGGGTATACACACCTGCCAAAGCCTTTACCAAAGTGGACTTACCGGAACCGTTGTCCCCAACAATCCCAATGACTTCACCGGGATAGATGTCCATATCAACGTGAGACAGCGCTCGGACAGCTTGGAATTGCTTAGACACGTCACGCATGGACACAAGGGGAGTACGAACATACGCAGCGCCGGATTGTGGTGAAATCTCGCTCACTGGTCCTCCGTTCGAAGTTCGCTAAAAGTGGGGGCGGGCATGGAATCAGGCTCAGGTGGCAGCGGGACAGCTCCGTCCGACGCTCCGATTGAAGCCAACGAACGCTGAGTTTCCTTCTCAGCTGTTCGCTCTAGTGCAAAACTGATTGCGCCAACAATCTCCGAGTTTGCACCCAAAGCGCCTTGGACAACCGTGAGAGCGTCAGAAACGCTAGGCAGGGCGTACCGGGCCAGAGCTTCACGAATAGGCCCAAGAAGTGTGGGCCCCACAGCCGCAAGTTCGCCACCGACAATGATTCGCTCCGGATTGAAGACGTTACACAGGTTGGCAGCAGCAAGACCGATCTTGCGGCCTGCATCCGAAACCACACGAGTGCATCCGAGATCACCCTCGGATGCCAAACGCAGCAAATCCTTCAAGGTGAGAACACCGTGCGAAACGCGTAGTGAGTCCAGCAGGAAGGTTCCACCAGCCTCAGTCTCTAAGCAACCGCGGTTACCGCACCGGCATATCGCGCCCTCAGGATTAACCGTCATATGACCGAACTCGCCGGCAGAACCTGAGGCACCGGTGAAAATCTGGCCGTTCACAATTAAGCCGGCACCAATACGATGGCCAGCCTGAATGTACAAGCCATTGCGCATTCCTACGCCAGCGCCCAATCGCAGTTCCCCCAGCGCTCCAAGGTTCGAAGCATTGGCAACCCAAACCGGCTTGTTTATTCGTTCCGCCATCACTTTGGCAACTTCAACGTTGTCCCAGCCACGCATAATTCCTGGAGACGCAATGATGCCTGACCGGATATCGATCGGAGCCGGAAGAGCGATGGCAACCCCACGAAGTTCCGAAGGCTGCGCAGANNGACCCGCATCTGCTCGGTGATCAGCACCTAACGGAAGGCGATTCTCGGTCATGATAGTGCCCGAAGAATCCGCTAGTGCGACACGCATGTCGCGCAAACCAAACTGGACAGCACCAACTATGCCCGGTGTCCGGGCAAGAGTCACATGCTGTGCGCGCCGCCCACTACGAATGGATTGGGAGGTGTCGACCACGCCAATGGCAGTCAGTTCTTTAACAATATTCGACACCGTGGCTGCAGACAGCCCAGTAGCGCCGGCGAGCTCAATTTGAGTCAGGCCGCCGAACTGTTTGATGGCGTCTATTATTCGCGTTCGGTTAGATTCACGAAGCGAAGACTGCGACCCCGGTGTCGGAAACTTTGCGTTCACAATGTGAACTTTAGCGGGTTCACTGTGATTCACGCGAATATCACGCCCGTTTCAATGACGAAGAATTTCCGTTACGATTGTCGAGTCACGACTGGCGCAGTCTGAATTGATGGTTTTAATGAGGCACCAACGCCAAGTGTGAAGGACATCCTTTACACCGCGTTCCGTCCACTCAGTGTTCACAAGCACATGCTTGGGACTGACACGAATACCATTGCAGACGTGGTGGATTACCACCGGGGAGTGACACTTCTATCGACTTAGGGTCGTTCGCCTGGGCCCGGTCACCACACGAGTGTGTGCTGATCCGGTTGGGCATTTCGCTTTCGGGTAAGCACACTGCAGTTCCAAACGTCCGCGAAGAAATTCGCACAGACAAGGAGAAACATGACTGCCCGGAACGATTCAGTGATGAACCAAGGCCTTGCCCAGGTTGACCCTGAAATTGCCGCTGTACTCGATGGTGAACTCGCACGCCAGCGCGGGACCCTAGAGATGATCGCATCAGAGAACTTTGTGCCACGCGCTGTGCTGCAAGCACAAGGATCAGTCCTCACAAACAAGTACGCCGAAGGCTACCCAGGAAAGCGCTACTACGGTGGCTGCGAAGAAGTAGACATCGCGGAAAACCTGGCTATCTCTCGCGCAAAGGAACTCTTTGGCGCAGAGTTTGCCAACGTGCAGCCACACGCTGGTGCACAAGCGAACGCAGCAGTGCTGCACGCTCTGATTAACAAGGGCGACAAGATCATGGGCTTGAACCTAGCCCATGGTGGACACCTGACCCACGGTATGAAGATTAACTTCTCCGGAAAACTCTATGAAGTTGCGGCGTACGGTGTCGAAGAAGCAACCTCATTGATTGACAGGGACAAGGTTCGCGAGCAGGCACTTGCTGAACGTCCAAACGTAATCATCGCAGGATGGTCCGCTTACCCACGTCACCTCGACTTTGAAGCGTTCCGTTCGATCGCTGATGAGGTTGGTGCTTACCTCTGGACCGACATGGCGCACTTTGCTGGTCTAGTTGCAGCTGGTTTGCACCCAAGCCCAGTTCCTCACTCGGACGTTGTCTCATCCACCGTTCACAAGACCATCGGCGGTCCGCGTTCAGGCTTCATCTTGGCCAAGGAACAGTACGCAAAGAAGATCAACTCAGCTGTCTTCCCAGGCCAGCAGGGTGGCCCACTCATGCACGTGGTTGCAGCGAAGGCTGTTGCCTTCAAGATTGCCGGAACTGCGGAGTTCAAAGAACGCCAGGAGCGCGTGCTTCGCGGTGCACAGATCATCGCTGAGCGCTTGACCCAGGCTGACGTAACCGAAGCCGGCGTCAACGTACTCACCGGTGGCACCGACGTTCACTTAGTTCTTGTTGACCTACGCAAGTCACCGCTGAACGGCCAGCAGGCTGAAGACCTCTTGCACGCAGTGGGCATCACCGTGAACCGCAACGCGATTCCATTCGACCCACGTCCACCAGCAGTGACCTCCGGTCTGCGCATTGGTACACCAGCGCTCGCATCGCGTGGATTCGGCGACGCAGAGTTTACAGAGGTCGCAGACATTATTGCCGAGGCACTCAAGGCGGGTGCCACAGCCGATGTGGACGCACTACGCGCACGTGTGGACAAACTTGCGCAAAGCTTCCCGCTCTACCCAGAGCTAGAGCAGTACTAAGCCAGACGTGAAGGTGGGTTCCAACGCGGAACTCACCTTCACTATTTAGTTCATTACTTTCAGTTTGAAGTGCGATAAGGAGAACCCATGACCGCACAGATTCTCGATGGCAAGGCAGCAGCATCCGCAATCAAGGCGGAGCTCAAGGAACGGGTTGCCGCCCTAGCCGCACGTGGCGTAAACCCAGGCTTAGGCACACTGCTCGTAGGGGAAGACCCTGGTTCACAGTGGTATGTAGCGGGAAAGCACCGCGACTGCGCTGAAATTGGTATCTCCTCAATCCGTGAGGACCTGCCAGCGTCCGCATCCGAGCAAGACATCATTGATGCAATTGAGCGACTCAACTCCAACCCTGAGTGCACGGGCTACATTGTTCAACTTCCGTTGCCCAAAGGCGTAGACACTAATAAAGTGTTGGAACTGATCGACCCAGCAAAAGATGCAGATGGGCTGCACCCAACTAACTTGGGCCGTCTGGTCCTGCGAGTCAACGAAGAAATAGACTCGCCGTTGCCGTGCACCCCTGCCGGGATCATTGACCTCATTGAGCGCAATGGCATCAGCTTGAAGGGCAAGCACGTTGTAGTGGTGGGCCGTGGAACGACTGTTGGCCGATCGATCGGGCTGCTCCTTACCCGACGCGCAGTCAACGCCACCGTGACGCTGACACACACGGGTACGGTCGATCTTGAGCAGCACGTTCGCAGCGCGGATGTTGTAATTGGCGCTGCGGGTGTTCCAAGCATTATCAAGGCGGATTGGGTCAAACCTGGATCGGTCCTGATTGATGTTGGGGTCTCACGTGAAGTAGATCCGGAAACCGGCAAGTCGAGGGTAGTAGGGGACGTAGACCCTGCCGCCGCTGAGGTCGCAGGTTGGATCTCACCTAATCCTGGTGGCGTTGGACCAATGACTCGCGCATTCTTGTTGGAGAATGTGGTTGCTACGGCGGAGCGCAATGCTCGTTGATGGTGGTGGGGTGGCCTAGTGGTGTAGGCCGTTGTACTCATCCGAGAGCACTCGCTGAGGCCGGGGGGGGGGGGGGGGGGGCCCTCCCCCCCCCCCCCCC
>DFNY01000095.1:12215-14548 GCA_002376595.1 Jonesiaceae bacterium UBA3555
CTGCTACCCAACAGGACCTGCTCGGCGGACCGTCGCTCTGACTGCGAAACGTAATGGTGGTGTTCCAGTATTGGCGCTGGTCGCATCTACTGCTTCGACCTCATTGGGGACTGGTGCCCCATTAGGTATGAGATGGAGCGTCTTAAAAGGGAGAAGTACCCGTAGTAAAACGCTTGACGCCATGTGTGGATGTTAACGGCGCAACAGTGTGGACAAGTCCCCAACGAAGGAGAAATTAACACGCTGTTCGTGCACCGGTCACAGTCGACCGGTACACCTAGGGGCGTCAGATCTGCGACTCACAGAGCCAACCGGCCTGAGAAGACAAGGAATGTTCATGACCAAACGCAGAAGCACCCGAGCACGAGTAACTGCCATTACGGCAACGCTTGCACTCTTTCCAGCAGGGGTCCTCATCTCCACACCCGCACACGCTCAGGACGTGGTGGAGATTTCCGCAATCCAGGGAACCTCTCATACCTCTCCGCTCGCCGGACAAACGGTAACGACTCGTGGTTACGTCACCGCCTCCTACCCAACTGCTGGATTCAACGGTTACGTAATCCAAACACCAGGGACTGGTACAGAAACGAACCCAGCAGGTGCCTCACACGCGCTGTACGTGTATGCGGGCTCATCTGGCAGCAAGGCTGAAATTGGCCAATACGTAGAGGTCACGGGCGTAGTCTCGGAATTTAACGGTCTCACCCAGATCTCCAGCACATCATTTACTCCACTCAACGAACAGGTCGCTCCACCAACACCGCTCACGGTTCCGTGGCCAACGGACTCAGCGGGCCGCGAAGCAATCGAGTCGATGCTCTTTTCGCCCTCAGGCGACTACACAGTGACCAACACCTACTCCACAAACCAGTACGGAGAAGTCCAACTAGCATTCGGCACCAGCGTTCTTGTTCAGCCAACCGATGCAGGTGCTCCAGGATCGCCCGAAGCACAAGCCGCTGATGCAGACGCCAAAGCTCGCGCCGTCACACTAGACGATGCCACCAACACAAACTTTTTCAACACCAAGGGCGCAGTTCCGCCATACATTTCGCTCAGCGAGCCAGTGCGCGTGGGTAGCGGGGCCGTATTTGAAGCGCCGGTGATTGTTGACTACCGAAACAACACCTGGAAGTTCAACCCAACAAGCCCGGTACTCGCTGGTAATGAAAAAGTAAGCTTCAAGAACACACGCACCACCCACCCAGACGCCAGCAAACTTGACGGCTCAGATCTCACAGTGGCGTCGTTCAATGTGCTGAACTACTTCACCACCACCGGTGACACAGTTGCCGGATGCACGCCCTATACGGACCGGGCAGGCAATCCCATCACCGTTAAGGAATGCTCCTCTGTGGGGCCACGCGGTGCGTGGAACAGTGAAAACCTCACTAGGCAGCAAGACAAGATCGTAGCGGCAATCAACGCCACCGATGCGTCAATTGTGGGACTCATGGAGATTGAGAACTCACTCAAACTCGGCCAAGCGCCAGACACTGCGGTGAGTCTCCTAGTCAACGAGCTCAACAAAGCAGCAGGGACGGACAAATGGGCGTACGCAGCGTCATCGCAGGAACTCCCAGTAATCGGTGAGCAGGATGTGATCACTAATGCTCTGATCTACAACAAGAACATTGTTGATCAGATCGGCACCACCAAAGCTCTAGGCACCCAAAGCGCAGAGGGCGAAGCGTTCAGCAATGCGAGGGAGCCAATTGGGGCTGGATTTGCTGCGAAGTCGGGCGACTCGACGATTTTCGTTGCTGTCAACCACTTCAAATCAAAGTCTGATTCAGAGGCTGCTGGTGCCGACCTTGATCAAGGCGACGGACAAGGCGCGTACAACGCAGCCAGAGTTAAGCAGGCCCAGGCGTTGAGCGCGTGGGTCCCTGAAGCACTCGGTNNAAAGACTATTGAGGACGTTGTCCTCCTCGGTGACTTCAATGCGTATGCCTACGAAGACCCAATGCAGGTTCTCTACCAAGCTGGTTACCTTGATGCCACCAAGACTCTGAACCCGGATGAGTATTCTTACTCGTACCAAGGACGGTCAGGCTCACTAGACCATGTCTTGTACAGTACCTCACTAAAGGATCGAGTTGTCGGCTCTGATATTTGGGACATAAACGCGCCAGAATCCATTGCCTTGGAATACAGCCGATACAACAATCACGGTGAATTGTTCTATGCACCTGACGCATATCGATCTTCAGACCATGACCCAGTGATACTTGGCCTGTCAGCTGAGACCGGCGATACCACCACGCTTACCTTCTTGGACATCAATGACTTCCACGGACGTATTGACGCCAATACCTTGAAGTTCGCGG
>DFNY01000095.1:14608-15060 GCA_002376595.1 Jonesiaceae bacterium UBA3555
AAGCCGATTTCCCGTACCTCGCAGCAAACATGTACGCAAAGGGAACCACCAATCCTGTGCTTGATGCCTTTGAACTCATTGAGGTTGATGGATTGACCGTGGGTGTGATCGGCGCAATTACTGAGGAAACTCCAACGCTGGTTACCCCTGGCGGTATTGCAGCCGTTGAGTTCGGTGATCCAGTCGAAGCCGTAAACCGGGTAGCCCAAGCGCTCTCCGACGGTGAAGCGTCCAACGGTGAAGCCGATGTCTTGATTGCGCTGTATCACGAAGGAGCTGGTTCCGGAGCGCCGGAACGCTCGACCTTGGCAGACGAGGTCGCGCAGGGTGGAGCGTTTGCAAAGATTGTTCAGCAAACAGATGCCCAGGTAGATGCGATCTTCACGGGGCACACGCACAAGCAGTACGCGTGGCTTGCGGCAAATGGTGACAACGTGGATCGTCCAGTGATG
>DFNY01000095.1:15159-17105 GCA_002376595.1 Jonesiaceae bacterium UBA3555
GATCGTTCTGAGTCCTCAACACTTGGAAATCTCGTGGCGCAGTCTCTGGTGGAAACGCTGAGCGATCCTGATCGCGGTGGCGCAGATATTGGTGTGGTCAACCCTGGCGGCTTAAGGCAGGAACTGCTGTATGCACCGGATGGAACTATCACTTACTCCGAAGCCAATGCGGTGCTTCCATTCGTCATTAATCTGTGGACCACCAACCTCACGGGTGCTCAGATCAAAGTCATGCTTGAACAGCAGTGGCAAACGAATGCGGATGGGACTATTCCTTCGCGTTCCTACTTGCAGCTGGGATTGAGCAAGAACATCACGTACACGTACGACTCCAGCCGGGACTTGGGTGACCGAATTACTTCGATCACTATCAACGAAGCTCCTATTGACCCACAAACTCAGTACACGGTGGCAACGTTCTCGTTCTTGGCCCAGGGCGGCGACAACTTTAGGGTGTTCAAGGAAGGCTCTGGAACCAGAGATTCGGGACTCATCGATCGCGATGCGTGGATTGCATATCTCACGGCGCATCCAAACCTTGACCCCGACTTCGCACGATCCTCTGCGGAAATCTCGCAACTGCCTTCTTCCGTCACGGTTTCTGAAACTGTGAACTTCACTGTAGGTAGGGTGGACGTGCATTCGCTAGGGGCACCTCTCAACACCACACTTGAGGCAAGTTTGGAAGGCGGCTCGATTCTCGAATCTGTGGCAGTGGGATCCTTCAACTTTGTTGACCATGTCGCTGCTGTTCAGTTTGAGGTTCCAGCCCAAGCGCAAGGTGCAAGCACTCTGAAACTGGTGGCACCAGACTCTGGCACAACAATCTTGATTCCACTGGACGTTGAGGCTGTTCAACCACAGGGAGTGGCAAGTTCGATCACTCTGAAGGCGAAGAAATCTGTAGCGTCCAAGCCAACAAGGTTTGATGTGACCATCAAGACCGAAGAAAAGGTCGCTCAGATTGCGGGAACCGTTGAGCTGCGTGAAGGCGACAAGGTTGTGGCGAGTGTCGAAGTACCAAAGGAGACACCTGGCAAGAAGCCGGGTAAGAAGCCAAACAAGAAGCCAGGTAAGAAGTCTGTCATCAAGAAACTAGACGTTTCGCTTGAGGTGGTTCTTCCTGCTGGTTCTCGCACCATCACGGCAGTGTTTGTGCCTTCTGATCAAACAATTCAGGGTTCACAATCCAAGCCGCTTGTGCTGAAGACAGCGCAGGCGAAGTGAATCAGAGACGCGCAGCGCAATTGGGAGTTAATGGTCCCATACAGTTTCGCGTCTGAATAATAGCGGGTGGCGCCCAGCCTCTTAGGTTGGGCGCCACACTCATATTCCAGGCTGCACATGCTAGGTGCGTTGGCTTCTAGCCTGTCTGACACTAGCCTGTGTGACACTAGATTGTCGGCCACTAGACAGGAACGCGCCATCTAGCGCCATCGAGAGTTGTACGATTCCACAACGTCAACATCACTGCTGTGGTGATTGCCGCGAAATACTGCATGCGCGATGATTAGAGGCATGTTCACTATCGCAACCGTCAACGTTAATGGAATCCGTGCCGCCTTCCGTAAAGGAATGGGCGAGTGGCTCGAATCAACCAACCCAGACGTAGTTTTGATGCAAGAGGTACGCGCAACCNNCTGGGCGAAGGTTGGAAATTCGTGCACCAAGCGTGCAACGTCAAGGGCCGTGCCGGGGTTGCTATCGCTACCCGCGAAGACGCTGCGATCACCCGTATTGGGTTGCCAAACCTCCTGAGCGAAGGTGCAGTCGAGCCAGACGTTGACACCGGACGTTGGATCGAAGCTGACCTGGCATTGCCCTCCGGGGAACAGATCACCGTGGTGTCCACTTACATCCACTCGGGAACTGCCGGAACCGAGAAGATGGATCAGAAGTACTCACACCTCGAGCGAGTGACGCACCGGTTGGGAGAGCTCATGGCC
>DFNY01000089.1 GCA_002376595.1 Jonesiaceae bacterium UBA3555
TAGTGTTCATTACGTCCGACGCTTCTCTGCTTCACTACTCTGCCTCTGCGGTTCGACCACAAGGACGTGGAGCCGGTGGCATGGCTGGAATCAAACTTGCTGCTCAGGCACAGGTTATTTACTTTGGTGCGGTGAACCCGGACGCGGACGCTGTGGTGGTTACGGTCGCTGGAAATTCAGCAGCGCTCAGCGGTACCGATGCTGGTTCCGCTAAGGTTTCGCCATTGGACNNAAGGGCGAGGACGCTTTGCTGCTCGGGTGGGCGGGTGTGGCACCTGCACGGGCGTGCTCTGCGCGTGGAACTGCTGTGCCGCTCCCTGAACTGGATCCTCGTCGTGATGGGTCTGGCACGCAATTGGCTAAGCCAATTTTCGCAATCGGCTAGGTAGGACAAGACTGCTGGACAGCTCGTGTGAGTTGTCCAGCAGTTTTTTGCTTCTCGACTATTCCCCGGCTTTCAGAGTGGAGTGCCGTTGGGTTCTTGTCAGGCTGGGCGCACAGTTCTTTGAGGCTGCTGTGTTGATTCTTGAATGTGCACCTTCTAGAACCGGGGCCTGCAAGAACCTGTACCTGCTAGAACTCGAGTGAAAACATCCGAGAACTGCTCGACACTTCGAAGCCCAAATAGGTGTACATGCCAAACGCACCGGATGGGTTTTCTGAGTCAACATCAAGCTCGGCGTACTCTATGTTGTCGTCGCGCAGTGTAGTCATCACCTTAGTCAGGAGAGCTAGGGCAATCTTTTGGCCGCGATATTCGCGGCGTACACCAAGGGTTCCAATGTATCCGCTGGTATAGCCGGCGATCTCCCAGTCTTGCTCGTACTTGTTAACCATCGCGTACCCGGCAACCACCGGGCCGTTTTCGTCAGGAGGTACTGAGGTATCCACTACCGCAAAGCTCCATGCTGGTTGGAACATCGAGCGGCCTTGAGTCCACTGCTCCGAACTCATCGGCTGAGAGCCCCAGTGGTCGCGGAACGCATCATTGTGCGCTGCCCTGATGGATTCGTCTAGTTCCTCGGAGAATGCGTGGATGACTAGGTTTGGGGCTAGGTTTACTTGCTCGATGGGCTTGGTAAGATCGCGCCGCAACGCCTTGTAGAACCTGCGCGCTTCAAAACCTGCATTTTCAAACAGAGCCCAACTATATTGGGCGTTATCTTGCAGATACGATGCAATGCGTCCCGGAAGCTGAGTGTCTTTCTCACGAAGCATGTTGTGGGCGCGCGCAGTTAGCCAATTGACCACGGCTTGCCCAATGCCGACTTCTCGTGCTTGGGGATGCACTCCCCCGTCGATGAATACGCGGGTTGCAGTTTCGTCACCGGGCGGCATGTGCAAAAGCCCGTAGGCTACAAATTCGTCTTGTGCGTTGATTCCCACAACGGTGTCTGTGTCGAAGTTCTTCCAGTCACCATCAAACAATTCTTCCGTTTCTTCGTAAGAAGTCCGGAAGGGTGAATCGTCTGCTTGTTCAACAATTTCGATGAGTTGGTGAAGTTTCCGCGCGTCTTCTCGCTTCAACGCACGCCAAGTGATTCCCAAGTCCTGTGGCAGGGTTGGGAGTTCACGTTCCTCTACTCTTTGAGAGAGCGGCGGCACAGTTGAGAAGCTTTCCATCTCTCGATCTAAACACACAACGGGTGAGAGACGCCGAGTATTTACTGGTTAGGACCCGAATTTCGCCCCAAAATTTACATTGCTGACATGTGGATACAGCCAGTTCGCTACTTGGAGTCAGGCATCAATTCGTGATCGGTCGAGGTTGCTTGCGCCAGCCACAATGAAGTCTTTACGTGGTGCAACATCTGAACCCATCAACAACTCAAAGATTTCCTCAGCTCTCGCAGCGTGCTCGGCAGTTACCCGTCGCAACATTCGGTGACGCGGGTCCATGGTTGTTTCCGCCAGTTGGTCTGCATCCATCTCGCCTAGACCCTTGTAGCGCTGGATGTCTTCCTTGTAGCGCTTGCCGGCCTTACGCAGCTTAGCCAGAGTTGAGGTGAGTTCCGCTTCGGAGTAGGTNNCCACCTATCACCTCAATACGGTGGAGCGGTGGGACAGCGGCATACACACGTCCAGCATCAACAAGCGGTCGCATGTAGCGGAAGAACAGCGTGAGTAGCAGGGTTCGAATGTGCGCGCCGTCAACGTCAGCATCAGTCATCAAGACGATCTTGCCGTAGCGGGCAGCTTCGATATCGAAGGACCTACCTGAACCCGCACCGATAACCTGAATAATGGCGGCACACTCAGCATTACGCAGCATGTCCGAGACAGAAGCTTTCTGTACGTTCAGAATCTTTCCTCGGATAGGCAACAGCGCTTGGAAGTCCGAGCTTCTAGCAAGTTTCGCTGTGCCCAGAGCCGAGTCACCCTCCACAATGAAGAGTTCTGACTTCTCCACATCATCCGTGCGGCAATCAGCAAGTTTGGCCGGAAGCGATGAAGTCTCCAGCGCGTTCTTGCGCCTAGAAATCTCCTTCTGCTTTCGCGCCGAGACGCGGGCACGCATCTCGGAAACGATCTTCTCCAACAACAGCGAGGTCTGAGTCTTGTCATCACGCTTGGATGATCCAAAGAGTTCCTTGAACTGATTCTCCACCACCTTGGACACGATTGCTCGTACCGGAGCGGTTCCAAGAACTTCCTTGGTTTGTCCTTCGAACTGTGGTTCGGCTAGACGAACAGTCAGCACCGCAGACAGTCCTGCCATGACATCGTCTTTTTCTACACGCTCAGCGCCGTCTTTGGCGGTGATCTTGAGTTTACGAGCATTCTGCTCAATAGCCTTGCGCATGAACTTCAACAGTCCAGCCTCAAAACCTGACAGGTGGCTTCCGCCCTTTGGTGTGGCAATGATGTTCACAAAAGTCTTGACGGTGGTCCCATACCCGGTGCCCCATCGCAACGCGATGTCCACGTCACACGTACGCTCGACTTCTTGTGAAACCAAGTGTCCCTTGTCATCAAGAACTGGAACGGTCTCCTTGAAAGTTCCCGAGCCCACAAAGTGCCACGTGTTGGTCACTGGAGCGTCTGGTGCAAGGAATTCTACAAAGTCCACAGAGCCGCCGGTGGCTACGTAGGTTTCCTCGTGTGGTCCGTTCTCACCTGGGGTGCCCGCAATTCCGCGTTCGTCACGAAGAGTGATGGACAGTCCAGGAACAAGGAAAGTAGTCTGACGGATTCGTGCGATGAGCTCATCAAAGTTGAACACCGCAGTCTTAGGGAACACTTGACGGTCTGCCCAGTAGCGAACCTTGGTTCCGGTGACTCCGCGCTTCGCTTTGCCCACAATTACAAGTTCCGAGGTGTCCACAAATGGAGTGAACTGCGAATCTGGGCTCTTGCTTTCAGCGTCAGCGAATACCCCTGGTTCACCCCGCCGGAATGACATTGCATGAATCTTGGAGGAGCGAGTCACTTCAACGTCCAAACGGGACGACAGCGCGTTTACTACCGAGGCACCCACTCCGTGCAAACCACCTGATGCAGTGTAGGAGCCGCCACCAAACTTTCCACCTGCGTGTAGTTTGGTGTACACGACTTCAACGCCGCTCAATCCGGTCTTGGGCTCAATATCAACTGGTATGCCTCGTCCGTTGTCTTCAACTGATACCGAACCATCTGCATACAGCACAATGCTGATCTTGTCGCAGTGCCCGGCAAGAGCTTCGTCTACAGAGTTATCGATAATCTCCCAGACACAGTGCATCAGACCGCGCGAGTCGNNCATACCTGGACGCTTACGGACAGCTTCAAGTCCTTCCAGCACAGATAGGTGCCGGGCCGAGTACGAGGATTCAGTAGATACAGAGGTCACAATCGTCAATCTTAATGGGTTGGACGCATAATTCCGCGGATTTCGTGGGCTCCTGCGCTGGTGAATTCGGCCGCATTATCACTGGCAAAAGGTTGGTTCAGCCGGTTTTCCTACATCCACTCGTCCACTCCAGAGAATCGATGTCTCCATCGCTCATTTCTCTATACGAACACCGAACTTTCAAAGTGTGATCTCGTGCGGTTCGCTACGCCAACAGTGAACCTGCCTAAATAAAGGAACATATTCATAGGCACTAATGGTTTGATATCAGTATGGAAGACATGACAAACGCAACCACCACGGCCACCCTCACCGCTGCCGACCGCTGCGACCGCTGCGGCGCGCAGGCCTACGTACGTGTGGTACTTGCGAATGGTGAACTCCTCTTCTGCGCTCACCACGCTCGTGCTCACGCAGACAAGTTCACCGCCATTGCGTCTGAAATTCACGACGAAACCGACCGTCTGTTCGCGGAACACGGTTCCGGCGCCAAGGCTTCGGTGTAGCGTAAGCATCATCTCTACGAGTGCAGATAGCTTATTAGCGGACCCGAAGAGATCATTGTCGACTTCCTGCAGTGCTTCAATGAAGCACAGCACCCAGATTAGACACAACTTCATGCACGGCAGTCCGGTTTGAAATGGGAGACAACTAAGTTGTCTCCCATTCTTGTGTCTACAAAGTTTGCCTGGTCAACCCACCTGACAAGCAGCTCATTGCAAATGACAGGGCCGAGAACACCGTTGGGTGTTCTCGGCCCTGTGTAGTTCAGTGCTATCCGAGCTGTTTAGTCTAGGTAGTCACGCAGCACTTGCGAGCGGCTTGGGTGACGTAGCTTGGACATGGTCTTGGATTCGATTTGACGGATTCGTTCGCGAGTAACGCCGTAGACCTTTCCAATCTCATCAAGGGTCTTTGGTTGTCCGTCTGAGAGACCAAAGCGCATGGAAACTACGCCAGCTTCACGTTCCGACAAGGTGTCGAGCACTTGGTGTAGTTGCTCTTGAAGAAGGGTGAAGCTCACTGCGTCTGCAGGAACAACTGCTTCGGAGTCCTCGATGAGGTCACCGAATTCGGAGTCACCGTCTTCACCAAGTGGGGTGTGGAGCGAGATTGGCTCACGTCCGTACTTCTGAACTTCGACAACCTTTTCAGGGGTCATGTCGAGTTCCTTAGCCAACTCTTCTGGGGTTGGTTCACGGCCGAGCTCCTGGAGCATTTGACGCTGCACGCGCGCCAACTTGTTGATGACTTCAACCATGTGTACTGGAATACGGATGGTACGAGCCTGGTCTGCCATTGCGCGTGTGATCGCCTGACGAATCCACCAGGTTGCGTAGGTCGAGAACTTGTAG
>DFNY01000146.1:0-260 GCA_002376595.1 Jonesiaceae bacterium UBA3555
CCTCCCACCCAAGGGTTCGTGCCCACCAAGCAGCGAGAGGATGAGGGTTTTCGCAGTCCACAGTGATTTGGAATCCAAGTGCCATATTCACAGCCTAAGGGCTGGCCGTAGCACGCGCACTGGGTTGCTGGATGTGAAGATAATGCCGTTGGCGGCGTGTCACTGTGACTACCAAGGGGAGAACTGCCTAGGCTCGAACAAGTTGTAATGTGGCCTGACATGTGATGACTTACATCAAAGGCCACTACCCCAAGTACCTT
>DFNY01000146.1:371-3937 GCA_002376595.1 Jonesiaceae bacterium UBA3555
AAGGTAGCCGGAAATGACCTCACCTCGTTGTCTAACTGGCGTGTCCCTGCCTTGCGCAGACAAATCGGCGCAGTGTTCCAGGACTTCCGCTTACTTCCAAACAAAACTGTTTTTGAGAATGTTGCATTTGCGCTTCAAGTAATTGGCAAGCCAAAGCACCACATCATGACCACCGTTCCGGAAGTGCTGGAGATGGTTGGGCTCGCTGGAAAAGAAAAGCGACGCCCCAATGAACTCTCGGGTGGTGAGCAGCAGCGTGTGGCAATCGCACGTGCGTTTGTGAACCGCCCATCTATTCTGTTGTGCGATGAGCCCACAGGAAACCTTGACCCCACAACGTCGTTGGGAATCATGCGTCTGCTGGATCGAATTAACCGCACCGGCACCACAGTTGTTATGGCAACCCACGATGATGNNGAAATCGTTGACCAGATGCGCAAACGCGTTATCGAGTTGTCAACCGGTGACTTGGTCCGTGACCAGTCACGCGGTGTATACGGATCATCTCGGTAGGGGGAAACATGCGCTTACAGTTCATTCTTTCGGAGATCGGGATTGGTCTTCGTCGTAACTTGTCCATGACCATTTCGGTAATTCTCGTTACCTTTGTTTCTTTGACTTTTGTGGGTGCCGCGGTGCTCACTCAATCTCAGATCCAGAAATTCAAAGGTGAGTGGTATGACAAGGTGGAAATCACCGTGTATCTGTGTGCCAAGGACTCTGAACAGAAGAGTTGTGCAGACGGGGAAGCTACTCAAGAGCAGATCGACGATATTGAGGCGGTGCTTGCTTCACCAGAAGTGAGCCCGGAGATTCGTTCGGTGACCTTCGAATCTAAGCAGGACGCGTGGGTACCGTTCCAGAAGAACTTTGAAGATCAGTGGTGGTTTTCAACGGTCACTGTTGATGACATGAATGCTGCGTTCCGTATCAAGCTGACAGATCCAGAAGAGTACCAGGTGATCTATGAGGTGCTGACCGGTCGCGCTGGTGTGGAAAAGGTTCATGATCAGCGTGAGGTCTATGAGCCGCTGTTTGATGTGCTGAACAAGGCAACGTTGATTGCTTCTGGTCTTGCAGGCGTCATGTTGCTCGCGGCGGTGCTGCTCATTACTACAACCNNAACTATTAGGCTTTCTGCGATGTCCAGGCGCCGGGAAACCGGCATCATGCGACTTGTTGGAGCCTCAACTCTATTTATCCAGCTGCCGTTTATGCTCGAAGGCGCGATAGCGGCCACTATCGGTGCAGTCTTAGCCGTCCTAGGGCTGTGGATTGGTGTGAAGTACATGGTGGAGGGTTGGCTGGAGCAGTCCATGACCTGGATCCCATATGTAGACACCGGCGACGTTCTGATGCTCGCTCCAGTGCTGATTGCGGTGGCGTTCTTGCTGGCAGCAATATCTTCAATAGTCACCCTGAGCCGATACACGAAGGTCTGATTATGAGTAGTCTCCTCAAACTTCCATTCGTGCGAGCCTGCGCAACGTTGTGCGCGACCCTTTTGGCGATGCTCTTGGTGGTGTCGCTGTCTACCACGGCGGCACAGGCGGATGATCTTGATGACCGAATGGCTAAGGCCAAGGCGAAGCAGTCTCAGGTGAAGAAGCAGATCGAAGGTCTTGAGAGTGACCTTTCGGAGACTGACAAGCAGCTGTCTGACGCTTATGTGAAGCTCCGCCAGGTTGAGGCTGAACTTCCTGTTGCGGAAGCTGCGTTGTCGATTGCTACTCAGGAGTATCAGAAGGCTCAGCGCGAAGCCGACGCACTTGCCCAGAAGTTAGAAGATGCCCAGGCTGAGCGTGATTCGCTGCAGGACCAAATTGCTGCCAACGATGAATCGATGGAAACTGCTCGAAGCGGTATAGCCGAGATGGCACGTCAAGCGGCACGCGGCGACTTGGACATGACGTCGCTCGACCTCATTGTTGGATCCCAGTCAACCGAAGATTTCGTTGACCGGTACACCATGAACACTACGGCTTTGCGTACCCAGCAAAAGTCGTTGGATCGTTTGCGCGCTTCTCAGGCAGTGTCTCGCAATGCGCAAGTTCGTTTGGACGCGCTCAATGATGCGATTGTTTCCTTGAAGAAGGATGCAGACGCGAAGGTCCAAGATGCTCGACAGAAGGAGCAAGCGGCCGCAAGTGCGAAGGCAGCAGTCCAAAACCTGATTATTGCTCAGGAGTCTGCAACCGCGACCATTGAAAACCGTCTGGTCTCGGTGAAGCAGAACCTGGCTACCGCTGACCAAAACAGCGCGAAGCTATCTGACGAGATCCGCAAGATTGCGGGCTTGCAAGAGGACAAGCGTAAAGAAGAAGAGCGTAAGGAACGCGAACGCAAAGAAGCTGAGCGCAAGAAGAAAGAAGAAGAGGACCGCAAGATGAAGGAAGAGGAAGAGAAGAACAACTCTTCCAACGGCGGTTCTGGTTCAGGGTCTTCGGGCTCGGGATCCGGCGGCTCAGGTTCTTCAGGCTCGGGATCTGGCNNAAAGCGGAGGTTCAGGTTCAGGTTCAGGCTCCGGTGGTTCCGGCAGCGGGGGATCGGGCGGTTCGAGCAGAGGCTGGTTCGGCTGGCCAACCGATTACCGAGTTGTAACTTCCTCATACGGCTGGCGTTTGCACCCAGTGCTTGGCTACTACAGGCTTCACGCCGGTACAGACATGCGTGCATACTGTGGCACTCCCATCTACGCGGCACGCTCGGGAACGGTCCAGTGGGCAAAGTGGAACTCTGGTTTTGGTAACCAGGTTTTGGTGAACCACGGAACCATTAGTGGTGACAACGTCATGACTTCGTACAATCACCTGACTTCTTTTGCTACTCGGGCTGGAAGTAAGGTTTCTGCTGGACAGTTGTTGGGATACGCCGGAAACACTGGATTGTCTGGTGCCTGCCACCTTCACTTTGAGGTGTACATCAACGGGTCCACTATCGACCCGATGACCAAGATGAAGTAGTTATCACAGTAGGCTCGGCATATTTCATTGGCTAATTGTGGTGCTGGTGGAATACGCTAACTAGGCGTTCTCCGTGCGGCGGTTTCGCTGCTGGTGAGAACGCCTAGTGTTGTTACTGACCAATTCCGCATCGGCTTTAGGAGGCAAGATGGTTAAGGGAAAAATGTATAACGTGCCCGACGCCAACAAGCCGAAGGCAAAGGCCGCTGATTCTGGCTCTGTGCGTCAGCTCATTGCGCAGAACAAGAAAGCCCGTCACGACTACATCATTGAAGACGTGTATGAAGCTGGGATGGTGTTGAGCGGCACTGAAGTCAAGGCGTTGCGTGCTGGTCGCGCTTCCTTGGTGGAGGGCTGGGTGTATGTGGAGAATGGTGAAGCGTGGCTTGAAGGCGCCCACATCTCCGAATACAGCCACGGCACCTGGAATAACCATGCTCCACGCCGTAAGCGTAAGCTCCTGCTGCACAAGTCAGAGATCATCCGTTTGGAGCACAAGGCCTCTGAAAAGGGTCTGACAATTGTTCCGTTACAGATGTACTGGCTTGATGGTCGTGCCAAGCTTGAAATCGCTCTTGCCCGAGGCAAGAAGGAATACGACAA
>DFNY01000146.1:4055-4416 GCA_002376595.1 Jonesiaceae bacterium UBA3555
TACAGCGGATCGTCTACAATGAGAAAGCCGAAAGGCCAGATCAGTCTGGAATTCCAGACACGCACATTGACAACTACATAGATGTTTCAAACTCTCCTGGGGGCGATCGGTTTCGACGGTGATCGTGTTTCGAGGGGAAGCGGGCCGAGGATGTGAGCTTATCTCGTTAACGATGTTCACAAAACAATAGGTGCAGATACTAAGCGCACCGACTTCGCTCTTGCTGCTTGATAGCGCATTAGCCACATGAAGTCCGTCAGCCCGGGGTTGCTATCGCCCCGGATCCTGGCGTCATCTAGATAGCTAAGCTCTTAACCTTTGTCGTTGGGGTTAAGGGGACTTTTAGACGGCTGAGCCTGTC
>DFNY01000128.1:0-4106 GCA_002376595.1 Jonesiaceae bacterium UBA3555
AAGTACACCAAGGCGAGCACGGAGCGCTGAGCGTGACCACCCCTCACAGTTTGAATCTCAAGCGAGTCCCAAGCGCCGCATTCTAAGTTTCATCCCGCCAATAAGACCCTGAAAGGTCACCCATGCGTTCCACCCAAAGACGCCGCAGCTTGACTGCCGTCCTCGTTGCCAGTGCGGCAACCCTCCTAGCAGCCTGCGGAACTACCGAGCCTGCTGCAGAACCAAGCACTTCGTCGGCAAGCAGTTCCTCAGCCGCTGCCTCAGGCCCCATTGAAGTCACTGACGGCCGCGGAGAAAAGGTCACCTTGGAGGCGCCAGCAACCAAGGTTGTGACTCTTGAATGGCAGCAGACCGAAGCCGTAGTTTCGCTAGGCGTTGATCCAATTGGCGCATCGGACGTTGCCGGATACACCTCATGGGTGGGCACCGCCGTTCCGTTCCGCACCGAACCAACTGATGTTGGTGTGCGTCAAGAACCATCCATCGAAACCATTGCAACCCTTGAGCCAGACCTCATCATCGGCTCCATCGGTTCGATTCCTGACTCCGCTATGGAGCAGATGTCGCGCATCGCCCCAATCATGCTGATGAAGGGCTCAGACGCCAACGACCAGCTCGGGCTTATGACCACCGAGTTCCAGCAGATTGCCAAGGCTCTTGGTAAGGACTCTGAAGGCGAAGAGGTCCTTGCAACATACGACGCAGCAGTAGCCACTGCAAAGGAAGCCCTTGCGGCTGCTGACCTCGCGGGAGCACCTGTTGTGCTCGCAACCCCATACGCAGATGGTGCAAACGTACAAATCCGCATGCACGGGCCACGCACCACCATGCAAGCAGTAGCCCTCGAAGTTGGCNNGATGGGAAGATCCAGGTGACGATGGCTGGGGATTGTCCTACGCCGACGTTGAAGGACTCTCCAAGCTTCCAGCAGACACCCGCTTTATTTACTGGGGCAACGGTGCAGAGGCCGATGATGAAAGCCTCGCGCTGCTGGAAAAGAGCCCACTGTGGCAGAACTACGAGTTTGTGAAGCAAGACCACGTTTACCGTGGAGCGGTTGGCATCTGGGCCTACGGAGGCCCGGCATCGATGACCGCATGGGCCAACGACTTGNNCTGGGCAACCAGTAGCTCGCTAATGCGCTTGTATGAGCGATATCCCTAAGCCGAATCTGAGCCGTTTGAAACAGAAAGCGGCTTTCGGCAGGCAACAACATATACACGTGCCAAAGGACCAACAGTGACTGACCTGCACACTCCCCCACAACCCGCCAAGCGGTCAAACATCAGTGGGAACACAGACTCGAACGAACCCTCCACTGCGAGACGTTCGCAAGGAGCCACAGCGCTCACACCTGCTTTGTCACGTGGACGCAACGCCGCCGAACTCCTCATGGCTGCGCTCATACTCTGCGCATGGCTTGCAGTCGCATCGGTAGTTCACCTCACCCAAGGCACGGCAGACGTTGGCCTTTCAGAGCTCTGGAACATGCTCACCGGAAACACAGTGGGCGAACAAGCACTGGTCATCACACAATCTCGATTGCCGCGTCTAGGCGCTGCTCTAGTAGTCGGAATCTGTTTGGGTGCTGCTGGCGCCGCAATGCAGTCAGTGACCCGTAACCCTTTGGCATCACCGGATACCACCGCAGTAAACGCGGGAGCTTACCTGTTCCTGACGCTCGCTGCCGGATTCGGTATCACATTTGGCCCGCTTCCATCGACCGGGATCGCATTCGTTGGTGGTTTGCTGGCCGCTGCCCTTGTTCTTGGTGTTTCGGGAATGGGCGGCCAAGCAGCGGTTCGATTGGTGCTGGCTGGATCGGTAATTGTTCTTGGCCTTCACGCCATTACTTCGGTGGTGCTCCTGTTGCTCCCGTGGGAGACTCAGGGCTTGTTTGCGTGGGGTGCAGGGTCGCTTTCGCAACACAGCTCGGACGCCATTGTTTCCGTGATTCCGGTAATGATTGTGGCACTGCTCGTTCTGCTTTCCCAAGGGCGCAGGCTCGATATCTTGCAGTTGGGCGATGACAGCGCACGGAGCCTTGGCGTTCCCATCGCTTCCACCCGTGCGATNNGGCCTCGGTTACTGTGGCGGGTCCCATCGGGTTTGTGGGATTGTGTGCCCCGTTAGTGGTGCGTCTACTATCCTCGTGGTTACGCCCGCTACGTAAACAAGTACCGTTCATTCTCGCCTCAGCCGTGTGTGGTGTTGCGTTGGTCCTGACCGCTGATGTTGCGGTGCGAGCAGTGTTTGGTCCAACGAGCGGCGTGTCTGTGCCCACTGGTGTGGTCACCTCGTTCATTGGAGCGGTGGCGCTAATTGTGCTGGCACGTCGTTTGACCGCATCCGGTTCTGAGGGTGGCTTATCGACGATGAAGGCGGGTTCGGCATTTGCCCGCCGCTTCCCGTGGGTCATTTTGTTGATTGGTGTGGTCCTGCTGCTGGCGGCCATCGCAGCCGGCGTGCTTGTGGGTGACCAAAAGGTGCTACTAGGCGACTTTGTGAACTGGCTTAAGGGAGTCGCTTCAATTCGCTTGGAAATCATCTTTGACACTCGAGTTCCACGCGTTACAGCTGCGCTACTCGCTGGCGCGGCTCTAGCAATCTCGGGCGCAATCATGCAGACGTTCACACGCAATCCGCTCGCCGACCCCGGCATCTTGGGTGTTTCCAACTCCGCAGGCTTGGGCGCCGTCATCACACTGATTGTTCTCAAGTCCACCAGCTTCACCACGCTGTTCGCAGGAGCATTAATCGGCGCTGCGGTCTCAGCAATCGTGATCTTTGGGCTCTCATCCCGCGGCGGTTTGAACACCATGCGCCTGATCTTGGTTGGTGTTGGTGTGGCAACCGGCACGAGTGCCGTAACCACCCTGCTACTTGTTCAGACCGATCCGTGGAACCAGAGTAAAGCCATCACCTGGCTTGGAGGTTCCACCTTTGGAGCAGCATTTAGTCAACAGTGGATACTCGCTCTAGTTCTTGTGGTGGTTGCAGTTGTGCTCACTCGCACCGCGCGCGACCTCGACATTATTGCGCTTGATGAACTCACGCCAAGCATTCTTGGCGTGAACCTGAATCGGTCAAAGTTCTTGCACATTTCAATTGCAATCGTTTTGGCCGCGCTAGCTACCGCAACCGTTGGTGTTATCGCATTTGTTGGCTTGGTTGCACCGCACGCCGCCCGGATGCTTATTGGAAAGAACCACCGCTGGTTCCTTCCTATGGCAGCAACAGTCGGCGCGTTGTTGGTTGTAGTCGCAGACGCTATTGGACGATCTGTGATTGCTCCAGCTCAAATTCCAGCAGGGATTTCCACCGCGATCATCGGCGCACCATACTTTGTTTGGCTTCTGTGGCGGGCTCGGGAGAAACGCTAAACCAAGGTTGCCACTAACGCTCCCAGGACTTCAACCTCTGGATTGCGCAAGTGCCAGACCATGAAGCACAGGCCAACCAATACAGAAATAACGCCAGACACGCGTGAGATATTGAGGTAGAGCTTTGAAGGAGTTACTCCTTCATTCGAAGTCCACCGCTCCGTGATCTCCCAAATGGCCTGTGGCCGGGTAAATGCCAACACTCCCCAAACAATCAACAGAACACACCATACAACTGGGCTCACAGCGGCTTGATCCGATCACTAGGCATCTGGGTTCAAAGGGAACACAACAGCATTAGAATTGCACGTTTTGCGGCTTTGGGGAAACTTATTTTGTTCCCAATGGCCTGTCACGATTTGAGTGAATCAAGAGTCGTTGCGCTGTTGAAGCATCGAGACTATTCTCGCGGCGGTTATTTCAGGCAGTTCACTTCCAGTAACCATGGTGTCGGTTGCCAAACTCCGCGTCCCTTGATCATCGATCCACTCAGCAAGGAAATCATGGCCTGCGCTAATCCAGTCCGTCGATTTCGAAGCAATCGATCTTTCACGGAGCACAGTCAATGCTTCTTCGCGGTCTTGCGAAGGCAAAATCAGCAGAACACACGGTAGTGTCCCTAGCGCTTCCTTAACCGTTTGAAAATGTTGCTGGTTCTGGAATGACGTGTGACCGGCTCCCAGTGCGACAACCGCACCGGGGTTGTCTTCTAAGACCCGAAGG
>DFNY01000128.1:4210-9859 GCA_002376595.1 Jonesiaceae bacterium UBA3555
AAAACAAAAAGGTCCACACAGAGTGTGTGACTTTGCAGCTTGCCATTTGCTACTTGCTGCCACCAAAGAGCGTAGTCAATAGCGGCAGAAGTCGAGCGTATTCGAATGACTTAGGAGTGCTCTTGGCTTAGTTCGCCATCGTTTCAATTGACCCAAGAAACCCTGTCTTTTCCTCGTCTACCGACTGTCCTCTTTCGAGTACCACGTAATAGGTCAACGGTTTCTCGTCCAGATAGAGCACATCTTCACCTAGGGTCCAATCAGGTTCTAGTTTGCGAGTAATTTCGGTCCAGGAGATAGGTTCTGGGAAATCGATAGTTACCCCAATGGCCGGAGTCGAGTCGTCACAAATCTCCAGATCTATTTCGGTTGGACCGAGGTAGCGATTCAAAATGCTCTTCATCTCGTCAATACCCACACTCGCCACTTCTTCGCAGGTATCAGGAGCCGAACTGCATGAAGTAAGTGTTGAACATAGAAATAGGGTCGCAAGTGAAACTGCTATCGGTTTCTTCATCTTTGAAATCACTTCAGTTTCCCTTTTTCAGGTAGTGCTCTCCCTCGTGGATCATCCGGTCCGCGAAACGTGGAATATCCCAAATCATCAACTTCACTCTATATCTCATGCCATTGGCTTGGGAATCGCTTGTTCTTCGCCCATACCTGAAACCCAAATTCCTGACTTTTGTAACACCATCCGTTCGAGCATTGTCGTAACGCCTGCTTCGACCTGACATTTCCGACTGATTTGTTGGTCTTGTCGAGGGTGACCACGATAGCAAGTTTGATCAGGTGACTAACGCCGCCGTAGGCGGTCCCACTGCGGGGTTTCTGAAAGGTAGTGTCTGCTGAGACAGTCTCATGAAGATGACCGTTGCTCACGCAAAACAAAAAGGTCCACACAGAGTGTGGACCTTTGCCGTACCCCCAGTCGGACTCGAACCGACACTGGACCGATTTTAAGTCGGTTGCCTCTGCCATTGGGCTATGGGGGCTAGACTTCCGAAACTTCCATCGCTATCTTCAGCGCGACTAGACGCACTGGACCAACTATGGGAATCGTCGGAAAACAAACCTCAAGCGCCCGGTGAAAACCGGACCTATAGAGGATACCGCGAAGGGGCGTTCAAAAACGAACACCCCTTCGCGAGTTGCAAAACTAACCAGACTACTTAGCTTCAGTCTTCACTTCAGCTGGTGCAGCTTCAGCCTTAGGCTTTGGTGGAACTGCAGCCTTGCGGAACTCTGCGCGAGGGTCGTGCAGTGGGCCAAGTGGCACCAACTCACGACGCATCAGGTACGCAGCCGTCCAACCAGTAGCAATACGGACCTTACGAGAAATCGTAGGCATTGCCATCAAGTGGTATCCACGGTGTGCAGCCCAGGCTGGGAAGCCACGCAACTTCAACTTTCCAAACAAGATTGCAACACCCTTGTGCAAGCCAAGCGATGCCACAGTACCCATGTTCTTGTGCGAGTACTCCTTGAGCTCACCAGAGCGTAGAGCAGCCGCAACGTTGTCTCCGAGGAGTTTCGCCTGACGCACCGCGTGCTGAGCGTTAGGAACACAGAAACCGTGGATTCCACCGTAGATGTCAGGAACCGCAGCACAGTCACCAGCCGCGTAAGCGTCTGGAACTACGTTGCCATCTTCATCAATGACCTGAAGCTTGGTGTTTACAGTAACGCGACCCATGCGCTCAGTTGGAAGGTCAGACTCAGTCACAACAGGGTTGGCCTTCACGCCTGCAGTCCACACGATGGTGTCCGACTCGAACTCAACACCGGTGGAAGTCTTGACGTGGCCGCCCTCGCACGAGGACAAGAAGGTTGACAAGTGGAACTCAATGCCACGAGCCTTCATCTCATCAAGAGCGTAGGTAGCCATTTCCAGGGTGAGTTCCGGAAGGATACGGTCCGAACCCTCGATCATGACGAAACGAAGATCCGAAGGCTCAATGGTGGAGTACTGCTTTGTAGCAGCACGAGCCATGTCTTCAATTTCAGCGATAGCTTCAATACCTGCGAAACCGCCACCAATGAAGGTGAAGGTCAAAAGACGCTCACGGAGTTTCTTGTCCCAAGTGGCCGACGCAACGATGATGCGGTCCAGCACGTGGTTACGTACAGCGATAGCTTCTTCAACGTTCTTGAAACCAATACCAACCTCAGCAAGGCCAGGAATAGGAAGCAAGCGGGAAACCGAACCAAGACCAACAATCAAGTGGTCATAAGTGATTTCGTAGGAGTCTCCAACAGAAGGAGTCACAACGACAGTGCGGTCGTTGTGGCGGATCTCAGTCACGCTACCCTGCAGTGTGTCGATGTTCTTCAACGCACGGTTGTGCGGAGCAACTACNNAGAGATAGAACCTGCAGAAACCTCTGGCAGGAACGGCGCGTAGGTCATGTATGGGCGAGGATCGATAACTACGATCGCTGCTTCGCGGCGGCCGAGACGCTTACGCAAACGGCGCGCGGAATACAGTCCAACGGATCCACCACCGAGCACAACAATACGAGGAACCTTGCGTGAGCGTGGCTTCTTGCTAGCCTGCTCATCAACAACAGGGGAATCGGAGGTAATGGTTGTCTGTGGCATACCTTAATTTTACGTCTGGGACTTTGGTCCGGCATCATTTTGGACGCGTGATAACCAGCACATCCCATGATTTTTTCGCAGATTTTAGCCGAATTTGGATGTTCCACGCAGTTCAAGGAAGGCTTTGCCAGATCTTTGCCAAAGGGCGTAAATGTGCGCCGTCGCAATCAGGCTAGGGAAATCGCGATGCCGTCTAGGATGTCGTGTTCCGAGGTAACTGTGGTTTTAAGGCTTCCGCCGTTTTGAGCCACTGCCGCTTGCACTCGGGCCACAACTGTTGACCACACAAGAGCGCCAGCGCCAATGACGTCGGTGCGTCCTGGGTGCATGAATCCAAGTGCGGCTCGTTCAGCCACGTTGCGAGCCAAAAGGTCTGCGCATGACTCTTGCACTTGCTTGAGTGTGAGCGTTGCACCGTTGATGGCATTGCGGTCATACTGGCGCAATTTCAACGCATGCGCAGTGACCGTAGTAATTGATCCAGCCAAACCAACGAGTGTGGCGGTACGACCAATAGGCACCACCTTGGCTGCTTCATCAATGGCCGAATTGATATCAAGAGCAGCCGCGGAGATTTCTTGGGCAGTAGGAGGGTCAGATTGCAGGTGGCGTTCGGTCATACGAACACACCCCACGTTCATGGAATAGGCTGCCACCGGCGATTGCGTGCCCAGCACTAGTTCAGTAGAGCCACCGCCCAAGTCAACCACAAGGAAGGGGCCTTGGTGCGCAGACCTATCAAGAGCGCTCACAGCGCCATGGAACGACAGCTCAGCCTCTTCGTCGCCTGAAACCACTTCAGGTTCCACCCCAATAGCGGCAAGTACACCAGCCACGAACTCATCTCGGTTCTCAGCGTCACGGGTGGCTGAGGTTGCAACGAACCGGATCTTGGATACGCCGTACGCGCTGCAGATTTCTGCGTAACGGGCGGTAGCTTCCAAAGTCCGAGCAAGCGCCTCGCTGGCCAACCTGCCAGTCTTGTCTACGCCTTGGCCAAGCCGTACAACCTCCATGAGGCGGACGTGATCTACAAGTGTGTGCGCTACTGGGTCAACATCAGCGACAAGCAAACGGATGGAGTTGGTGCCACAATCGATGGCTCCAACTCGGGTTGCTCCGGCAGGCAACGCAGGGATGGCCTGCGGAATTTCAAANNATGGCACACACTTTCCCACTCACGTACGACACTCAAAGGACAGTGCCGCACAAAATACTTAATTCGGTAACGCACACACCGGCGCGCGGAACATAGTCGTCTTAACAGTCGCAGACGTCTGGGTTCCACTCGCCCTTGATCATTTCAAGTGCTTCATCGCCTAGTGGTTGCACTCCTGGGCCAGCTGCCAGTGCATGGCCGATCAGTACGTGCAGGCACTTCACGCGCACAGGCATACCACCTGCGGAAATACCTGCGATTTCCTCTACATGGCCCAGTGCTTCCCGTGATGCAAGGTAGTGTTCGTGCGCCGAGAGGTACCGCGCAGCGAGTTCCTCGTCCACGAGCAACCGCTCAGACATTTCCTTCATCACGCCTTCGGCTNNCGGCTAGCGTGGTAGGTGGCCTTTGGGTGCGTGAGATAGAAAGTTGTAGGGAACGGCTCGCCGTTCTCCAAACGAGGAGCAGTCTGAACCACCAGTGGCCTACCGCAGGCGCACCGCGCTGCGATGCCCACAACTCCGCGAGGCACACGACCGAGCTGCTCTTCGAGCGCTACGAGGTCGGATTCGGTCACCGCGAATGCGTCGGTTCCCACAGTTTTAGTCACGTTCAATCCTTGCGTAATTCGGGAAATTCACCTCGGCTATTGTCCCAGAAAATCTAGGCACATGGCGCGGCATCTTGGTCACACCACATCCAGCCCCCACTCAAAAAAGCTCGCGGCTAATTCCCGGTGTCCTCGTCCTTCGAACCTTGCTTGCTTCCCGATTCCGAGCCGGTTGTGACGGCACTTGTGGTCTCGTCGGAAAGGTTGCCTGATTTTTGTACCGACTGCCACAGATTCTCGTACCACGGCATGTCTTGGTCAGGGAACAACGCAGGCCCTGAGGACTCAGCTAGTTCCTCAATTTCTTTGGAATCCCAACCCATCACGCGGTAGGGCGACTCCCCCGGAAACACAGACGTCAAGCGTTCGCGTGCCTGAGCAATGACGTACTTGTCGTCTTTCCAACGGTCCAGTTCATTGCGCAACTGTTCGTTGATGGCTTGCTGCTTGGATATCTCAGCCTTGATGGCGTTGTTTGCGTTGTACTGCTTGAAGTAGTTGCGCAGAACTGGCGTCAGAATAATTGCGCAGATCCCCAAAACGATCATGAACGTGACCACCCGGGCACCAGTCGTTTGGAGGAAACCAAAGCTACGGTTCAGTGGCGCACCAACCGAGTAGGCGGATACTGACTGGGTATCTGGACCGCTTTGACGCTGTGAAGTGCTATTTCCCGACGAACCCCGAGTTGGCCTAGAACCGCCTTTTCCGGCGGCGCTAGTTCGGGCTGGTGCGCTGCGAGGGCGTGTAGCTGATCCGCTTCCAGGCTTTTGCGAGTTTGGGCGCGCGGCCGATGGCCGCTGCGCGTTCTGAGTTGCGGACGGCTTACCGCTAGGCCGCGGGCCGGATTCGTGTGATGCCGAACCGCGAGCGGTCCCACGACCAGTTGTAGATGATTTTCGAGGATCAGTGCTCGAAGGAACCTGCCCACTTGCCGGACGGGTGCTGCGACCCGAAGAACCGCCAGGACNNAGGTGACGGTGGGCGTTGGGGAGACATATTGCCATCATGTCAGCCGCTGACCATGGGGACCTCTACGCCACGCCGCACCCGTGGGCCGCCGCACAAAATCACCACAAAAAAGTGGGCCCACCCAAAAGAGTGGACCCACTTCTTTAGGTGATCCGACAGGTTGCTAGGCTTCCTGCCGGCCTCACGCTAACAAGCCGGATATCAGCCGTTGTAACGTGGGAAAGCGGACTTTCCTGCGTAAACTGCTGCGTCACCAAGCTGAGCCTCGATACGGAGGAGCTGGTTGTACTTGTTGATGCGCTCGCCA
>DFNY01000130.1 GCA_002376595.1 Jonesiaceae bacterium UBA3555
GGACCTATTGCTGCGTGAATTCTTCCTAGTTCAGCGCCTTGCGCCACCATCTGCTCAACGGCAGAGGTAATGACTCGCGAGAGCAACCCCGGCCTCCCGGCGTGGGCTGTGGCAACCACACCACCGTCGGCGTCAGCCAGCAGAACAGGCACACAGTCGGCAACATACACGGCCAACGAGCAACTCTCCTCGGCGGTAACTAAGGCGTCAGCTTCCGGTTGCGGCTCCAACGCCGCTGTACTTGAGGAAACAACTTGAGCGTGATTTGAGTGCACCTGGCGTGCAAAAACAATTGGTTTGCCGGTCACTTGCTCCAACAAACCTCTGTTTTTCTCTACTGACTGGGCGCTGTCACCCACCATGGAACCAACGTTGAGCGATTCGTAAGGCATGCGTGACACCCCGCCCTTTGCAGAGGTGAAGAAAGCAAAAACCCCGGGACCGAGGTCAACCTCAGTCACCGGGATTTCTGTGTGAAACTGATCTGTCACTTCAAGAAGTCCGGAACATCAAGATCGTCGATAGGGCGCCTGCGAGTAGGTTCTTCATCAAAGATTCGTGGCACCTCCAGCTGAGACTGGGTGGGAGTTTCTTCGTGTGCCGAACGTGCAGACTGCTCGTTAATGAAGTGAGGAACCGGCTGAGCGGAAGCTGGCGTTGCATAGTGGCTAGGAGCCACTGGTGGCAACGTTTCGCGTGGTTCGTCTAGCGGTACCACAGGACGGTTCAGTGCCCGCATCCCTGATGTCAAAGGCGCTGGCTCTTCGGCACGAGACGCCTGGCCGAGTTCACGCTGAGCCGATGGAGCTTGAACCGCAGCAGGTGCCCCGTAGCCGCGCATGTCGGCTCGTGGCTGAGGGTTACCACCATCAAAACCGGCCGCGATAACGGTCACTCGGACTTCGTCGCCAAGGGCATCATCAATAACGGTACCGAAGATGATGTTCGCTTCAGCGTGCGCTGCTTCGTGGACAAGGCGAGCAGCCTCGTTGATTTCCTGCAGCCCAAGGTCTGAACCACCCTGGATCGAAATAAGCACACCGTGGGCACCATCGATAGATGCTTCGAGCAGAGGAGAAGAGATTGCCAGTTCGGCTGCCTGTACGGCACGGTCTTCACCGCGAGCAGAACCAATACCCATCAACGCAGATCCAGCGCCCTGCATAACTGACTTAACATCAGCAANGTCAAGGTTGATCAGACCTGGGGTCGTGATGAGGTCAGTAATTCCTTGAACACCTGAAAGCAGCACTTGGTCAGCCGAGTGGAAAGCATCAAGCGCAGAGACCGAGCGATCTGCCATGGAGAGCAGGCGGTCGTTTGGAATAACGATGAGCGTGTCAACTTCGTTGCGCAACGCTTCGATTCCGGAATCTGCTTGGTTCGCACGACGGCGACCTTCGAACGAGAACGGGCGGGTGACTACACCAACGGTGAGCGCACCGAGCGATTTTGCAATTCGTGCCACGACTGGCGCACCACCAGTACCGGTGCCACCACCTTCACCTGCGGTCACAAACACCATGTCGGCGCCGCGCAGGACCTCTTGAATTTCTTCTTCGTGGTCTTCGGCAGCCTTCTTACCCACTTCAGGGTCAGCGCCTGCGCCGAGTCCACGAGTGAGTTCGCGGCCAACGTCTAGCTTGACGTCTGCATCCGACATTAGGAGGGCTTGAGCGTCGGTGTTGATCGCGATGAACTCAACACCCTTGAGCCCAACTTCGATCATCCGGTTGACGGCGTTCACACCGCCACCACCGATGCCCACCACCTTTATGACTGCTAGGTAGTTCTGCGGAGTTGTCACGCTCTTGCCTTCCGATCCTGGATCGATGTCCGAAACTGCGAACCCTCNNCATGTTGAACCGTCGTCGCTATCAACGTTATCGATCGTGTGTCGCCGAAAATAATCTTTCCCATAGCGACAATCCACCCGGCCGTTACCCGCGAATAATCGGGAATTTAGGTGCCGAAAGATCGATGGTCTTCTTGTTCTCTTTTTCAGCCACTGGCCTCAAACGTTTGAGTACCTCAACCTTCAAGAGAGTCTCACTCGAGTTGCCCCACTGAACCTTCACCCCATCACGCAAAGTAAAGACAATGTTGTCTTGGCTCGATGCATTAATCGATCCGATGTCTCACAGCAGTTCCGCCGGAATCGCATCAAGAATCTCCAGTGTCGTGGTCAAAGTCTTTTCATGCGCGCCAGTCATAGGAATCTTGATTACGGGAAGGCCCGAAGGTGCCTTGTCCACAGTGGCAACTTGCACTGAACTAATGTCCAGCAACACAAATTTCTTGTCCTTAGGTACCGCAGCCACTGGCACGCGCTCCTCAATTGTGATGGTCACACCATGTGGCCACCGTCGAGTTTGAGCAGCCCTCCTCACATTCGCGATCTTGGAAACCTCCTGATTGACCGCGTTCAAATCCAGGCGAGTCAGAGGCGTGCCGTAGTGCGAGTCCAACGCTTGGAGCACCTCAGTTTCTTTCACGAACTGAGTAGCACCAATCACGCGCACCGATTCACGGTCCAAGGCAAATAGCGAAGAAAAGCCAAACAACCACACGGCCCCAAGCAACACCACTATCGCGGCTAGTGTGATGCCCCGCTTCTTCCGTCGGTCATGCTTCTCAATAGCGGCGCGCTCGGCGAGCCTGTCAGCCATCCCAGTTGAAAGCACCGGCACCTTGGGCTTCGAAACTCCTTGCTCGCCTAGCTCAGTGCCTGTTCGGCTGGGGCTAGAGACTTCCTTGCTCGCCGAAGCGGGGGCGGAATCTGGCCTCGAAGTTCGACCTACTACGGCAGGCTGAGAAGAAATCCGCCTCCGCACCTCAGACACTCGAGTGCCAGTCGAGGCGGGCGTACGGTTCGCTGCCTGTTCGCTGGGGCGAACACCAGATTGGCTGAGCTGTGAGGATTGGCGCGGCGTGGCTGGAGCGATCGCACCACCGTTGCTGGACGAAATGCGGGTGCGTTTACGAACCTGCTCGCCCGAACCGGAGTGTACTGATCCGCCAACAGGAGAGGCAGTAGATCCGCTGGACTTTGCAGCAGAACCGCTCTGCGATTGCCCAGGGTCCTTCGCCCTGCCGTCACCAGGTGAGTCAGGTTTCTTGGGATATCGTGGGCGCGGCGGTNNGCTAGGCGCGGCGGTGGTTTCACTCAAACACCTCAATCAGCCAAGTGGTCAAGAATGACTTGGCCCAGTTCCGTAACGTCACCAGCGCCCACGGTTAGCACCAAATCACCAGGACGGGCCAAACGGGCCACTTCGCGTGCCGCCTCAAAACGATCGTCGACTACTGAGACCGAAGTTGTCATTCGCTGAGCAATCAAGTCAGATGTCACAAGTGGATCGTTGTCTTCACGCGCAGCGTAAATACCCGTGAGCACCACTTGGTCGGCGAGATCCAACGCTTGTGCAAACTCGGAAGCGAAAATCCTTGTTCGGGAGAACAAATGGGGCTGGAAAAGCACCACCACTCGTCCTGCACCAGCGCTCACCCGAGCTGCATTGAGCAGCGCTGCAACCNNCGCGCGTAATCATCAATGACGCGCACATCTCCCCGCGTACCACGCAACTCGAACCGACGTCCCGTACCAATGAAAGCCTCTAACCCCTCCACCACTTGCTCTGGCCTAGCGCCCAACGCAACCAGCGACGCAAATGCACCAGCAGAGTTCAGAGCATTGTGGAGGCCAGGCAACTGCAGTTCTACTATGCCTTCGAATTCCCCATAGCTAGAGAAGTCATCGCCGGTGGGCTGCCATTTGACCCGATAGGAAATCCCTGAGGATCCTTCAGTTTGGGTCACCTGGGAAATAGCCATATCACTCACCGGAGAAGTGCCATAAAAGAGCACTCGCTTTCCCTGCGCCCGAGCAACCAGA
>DFNY01000125.1:0-158 GCA_002376595.1 Jonesiaceae bacterium UBA3555
GGCGCTCCGCGCTGGCTTTCGTGAACAGCAGAAAATACCGTAATCCCGAGCCCACTGTGCGATACTAGTAAAGGCGTGGGTATCCACACTCCCAAACGCCTCGAATGCCCAGGGGTAACCGCGAACGCGGATCGCCGCCGCAGGTTTCAACGAACAGG
>DFNY01000125.1:257-9518 GCA_002376595.1 Jonesiaceae bacterium UBA3555
GCGTTAATGTGCGAGATGGAGCACCAGAATGACGCTCGAAAACGAATCAACACCTGTTCAGCCAGCAAAGCCAGCGCGTCGCCGCGTTACTAGGACCACTGCTGCACCAAAGATCGAACCAGTGCAGTTCCTCAAAGCTGAACCAGCACAAGAAGTTGCGCCAAAAACCACAGTGGGGCACGCAGAGGTAGTTTCTGGCGTCCAAGCACCAGAAACCCCAGCCGCGCCTCGTCGCTCACGTCGCGTTGTTTCCTCCGGTAAAGCAGCCACCACCTCAGTGGCAGTTTCCGGCACAGCAACGCAAATTGCCCAGCTAGCCACCGAAGCTAACGAACGCGCACAGCAGGAAACCGTCGTTGCGAAAGAGTCCTCGACTCCCGCCTCCACTGANNCTGCCGAGACAAAGAAGCGCTCGACCAACCAGAAAGCTGCCGGCAACAAGAAGGCGTCTGGCACCAAGAAGGCTGGAGCATCAGCAGCCAAGTCCACTAAGAACGCTGACAGCTCAGAGCTGAGCGCTGAAGCTCAACCACAACTAGACGTATTTGGCGAACTCGAAGGTGCGGCTAAGAAGCCAGCGAAGCGCGGCGGCAAGAAGCGTGCAGAAGAAGCAACTAACGCATCCACGCAAGCCACACAGCAACCTGAATTAGTGCAAGAAGAACCTGCGCGCGAAGGCGGAGCTGAACCTCGTACTGCAAACCGCACCCGCAACCGCAGGCGTGCCACCACCGCCCGCGAAGCAGCTTCCGTGCAAACCGAAGACTCTGCAGCCACTGAGGTTGAAGAGACTGCCGAAAAGGTGGAAACTCCAAAGCAGACCGCAGGAAAGTCAAGCAACACTCGAACTCGTTCACGCAGATCTAACGTGTTTTCAGATGCACAATCGGGAACGCCAGAAGAAAAGGCTCCAGCGGAGACTGCTGCGCCGTCACGCCCACGTTTGGCTACCACTGCCCTCCTATTCCAGGCNNCCCAAATCGCTGAGCCTGACGTAGAAGAAACCGAGGAAACCAGCGCCGAACTGGATGCTGAGGTAGTTGAGGAAACCAAGGAAGCAGCTGTCCGCACTAACAAGCGTGACCGTAACCGCAACCGAAACCGCAGTCGCTCAGCCGTGGCAACCGACGGCGAAGCAGGAGTCGCGCCTAAGTCAGAGGCAGCACCTGACGCTGAAGAACCTGTAGAAGTAGACACCGAAGACGAATCGGACTCAGACAATGATTCTGACTCTCCACGTCGTCGCCGCCGCCGCGGTGGACGCGGCCGTCGCAACCGCAACTCATCAGAGAACTCGGATTCCTCGTCTGAAGACGAGCAGGACGAGACTTCCGAACAGGAAACCACTGACGAAGACTCAGATAGCGACTCATACTCCGACAACGACGAATATTCGTCGAGCCGTCGCCGTAGGCGTCGCCGTCGCACTCGCGGCAACTCAGATGACTCGGATTCACGTACTCGCACCGCTTCCGACGAAGTCACGGCTCTCAAGGGATCCACTCGCTTGGAAGCCAAGCGTCAGCGTCGCCGTGAAGGACGTGACGCCGGTCGCCGCCGTACCATCATTACCGAGGCAGAGTTCCTTGCCCGCCGCGAATCCGTAGAACGCTCCATGGTTGTCCGTGAGCGCAACGGCCGCACCCAAATTGCAGTGCTTGAAGATGGCGTGCTCGTTGAGCACTACGTATCGCAACAAAGCCAAGCCTCCATGGCCGGAAACGTCTACCTTGGACGCGTACAAAACGTGCTGCCATCAATGGAGGCTGCGTTCGTTGACATTGGTAAGGGCCGCAACGCAGTGCTCTATGCCGGTGAAGTGAACTGGGACATCCACGGCGTTGACGGTCAACCACGACGCATAGAAGACGCTCTTAAGTCAGGCGATTCGGTTCTAGTACAGGTGACCAAGGACCCTATTGGCCACAAGGGTGCACGTCTGACCTCGCAGGTGACTCTGGCGGGACGCTACTTGGTGTTTGTACCAGGCGGCGGAATGACCGGAATCTCGCGCAAACTTCCAGACACCGAACGCAACAGGCTCAAGCGAATCCTGCGCGAAGTGGTTCCTGAGGGCGCAGGCGTTATCGTCCGCACTGCAGCCGAAGGCGCTAGTGAAGAAGAACTGACTGCAGACATCGAGCGGTTGCGTACTCAGTGGGAAGCCATTGAGAAGAAGTCGAAGACTGCTAACGCACCAGCGCTCTTGCAGGGTGAACCAGACCTAGCCATTCGTGTGGTTCGTGACATCTTCAATGATGACTTCACTTCGCTGAAGGTTCAGGGTGATGGTGCTTGGAACGAGATCTCTGAATACGTTAAGGAACTCGCTCCAGATCTAGCCGACCGCGTCTCACGGTGGACTTCAGAGAAGGACATCTTTAGCCAGGCACGCATTGATGAGCAACTCACCAAGGGAATGGACCGTAAGGTCTGGTTGCCTTCTNNACACTGGAAAGTTCACCGGAGCAGGCGGAACACTTGAAGAAACCGTGACCAGGAACAACTTGGAAGCGGCTGAAGAGATCGTGCGTCAGCTTCGTCTGCGTGACATCGGTGGAATTATCGTTATCGACTTCATCGACATGGTTTTGGAATCTAACCGCGACTTGGTTCTTCGGCGCCTTGTTGAGTGCCTTGGACGCGACCGCACCAAGCACCAGGTTGCTGAAGTGACCTCACTTGGTCTGGTTCAGATGACCCGTAAGCGCGTAGGCCAGGGCTTGGTTGAGGCATTCTCAACCACCTGTGACCACTGCAACGGCCGCGGCTTTGTGGTTCATGAAGAACCAAACGAAAAGCAAGGCCAGCACGCTCACAACAACTCGCCTGTCGTTTCCGGGGGAGAGCAGCCAGAATCGAAGCGTTCGCGCCGTAAGCGTTCAGCTGCCGCCAAGGAAGCGACCGAGCAGGCGGCGTCTACCGAAGCAGTGTCAAAGTTGGACGGTGACAAAGAAGCACGCGACGCAGTGAAGGCAAAACTGGCAACCATTGCTGCCGCAGCTGCGCATGCTCACAGCCCCGAAGACGGCAACGAAGCAGAAGGCATCGAAGCCGCTGACACCGCAGAGTCGGTAGAGGCGCAAGGCTCAGCATCTGAAGCGACTATTGAGGCNNTCAGCCGAGGTTGTTCAAACCGAAGCTCAGCAGCCTGAAGTTGCTCAAACCGAAGCCATTGAAGAGACTGCGCCAGTTGTCGAGCCTGCTACCAGTGAGTCTGATGTAGTGACAGCCCCTGAAGTTTCTGAAGCTAACGAGAAAGCCGATGAAAGCACTGTGTCTGAAGCTTCAGTAAGCAGCCAAGCAGACGCTGCGCCAGAGGCTCCAGAGGCTCCAGAGGCTAGTGCCACCGTCCCTGTGCTTGACGTGCTCGCTGAGTTTGGGTTCAAGGACTCCGGCAAGAACTGATGCACATTGAACGTATTGAATTGCCGTCCCTTCCATGTGAAGGGGCGACAATTCGCCTACGTGCCTTCGAACGGCAAGATTTAGAGAGCTACCGACACTGGANNCGAGTGGCATCTGTGGGACGGGCCGTATTATCCGCGGCCAACAGCCGAAGAAATCGACCGTGCAATAGAAGCTCTGACCGCGCGCATTGAAGCCCAAGAAGTCCAAGAAGTCCAAGAAGCTATAGCATCGCAGCCCGGGCAGCAGCCGGGCATAGCGCCCTTGCCACCCCACAAACTTGTGATCGCACGTGTCTCAGACAACTCTATGGTTGGCACAGTGGGCTGGTACTGGGAGTCGGAAGAAACACAGTGGGCCCGCATGGGAATCACCGTGTTTGATCCGCAGGTCCGTGGACAAGGTGTTGGCACTGAAGCACTGAAGCTTTGGACCACTTTTCTGTTTCGCGCTACGCCGTGGGTTCGACTGGACTATGCAACATGGTCCGGAAATCATGCGATGGTGACTGTAGGCAGGAAACTCGGGTTTGTGGAAGAAGTTCGGTTCAGGAACGCTCGGATCGTTCGAGGCGAGTATTTTGATTCGGTCGTGTACGGGATTCTTCGCGAAGAGTGGGAGTCACGCTGTCTTTCTCTCATGTGAGCTTCCCCTGGGCTCTGTGGGTAAGCGGGATCACGTTGTTTTTTGTCCCAATGTGTCCCACGTAACGGGGAAAAACTAGTACACTTGATAGCCGTGAGTGTCTTTAGTGACGCTCGCGAAAATCTTTCCGGTGCTCGGATGACCTCTTGTGGTGAAACCACTTGTGGCACATCTTGGAAACGGGGAAGGCAGGTCGCGGAAGCTGCCAGTTACCTTTGGGTAAAGGGTGAGAACCAGCCTGCATACCTGATCTTTGTGAAAGCAGTAATGCGCAGGAGCAAGGGTTGGAAGCCGTATGGCATTAGTTCTGGCTACGACTTCAAGAGAAGTTCACTTCGGTGGGTTTCCTCGTGGTTTAGAAATAACTGCTGACGACGGAACGGACGAGTAAACCGACGTTGTTTGACAGTTTGGTTAGGCCCTTGCAGAGCGTAAGGAAAGACCTAACCGTGGTGTNNACGGATGGACGTGGTGTCACGCTGAAGGTGAGCTTTGCTTTCCAGTACTACACGTCCACACTTTTGAAAGTGAGAACAGTCGTGGTTTACGCGATCGTTAAGGCTGGCGGACGCCAGGAAAAGGTTGCCGTTGGCGACGTTGTCGTAGTTGACCGTATCTCGGCCGACGCTGGCTCCACCGTTGAGCTTCCAGCAATCCTCCTCGTAGATGGTGACAAGGTAACCACCGATGCAGCAAAGCTTGCAAAGGTTAAGGTCACCGCTGAGATCCTCCGTGACGAGAAGGGTCCAAAGATCAGCATCCTCAAGTACAAGAACAAGACTGGTTACAAGAAGCGCCAGGGTCACCGTCAGAAGTTGACCCGCCTTACCATCACCGGCATCAAGTGACTTTTCCTCGTTCCTGAAAAGGCACGTAGGGCAACACATACTTAGGAAAGACAGGTTTTGTCATGGCACACAAAAAAGGTGCAAGTTCGTCCAAGAACGGCCGCGACTCTAACGCGCAGCGTCTTGGTGTAAAGCGTTTCGGTGGTCAGGTTGTTAAGGCCGGAGAAATCATCGTTCGCCAGCGTGGAACTCACTTCCACCCAGGTGAAAACGTTGGTCGCGGTGGCGACGACACCCTCTTCGCTTTGACCGCTGGTGCAGTCCAGTTCGGCAAGCGCCGCGGACGCAAGGTCATCGACATCGTCGAGGCTTCTGCCTGATTCAGGCAACGCATTTCAACGCTGAGGGACTNNGCGCTTATTGAGTTTAGTTTTTTTCTTAGAATGATTGGTGCAACATGGCCGCTTTTGTAGACCGCGTGACGATCCATGCTCAAGGGGGCAATGGCGGACATGGCTGTGCCTCTATTCGTCGTGAGAAGTTCAAGCCACTGGCTGGTCCTGATGGCGGTAACGGTGGACGCGGAGGAAACGTAGTCCTGCGCGTAGATACCCAAGTAACTACCCTCCTTGAATACCACCACTCACCACACCGCAACGGTGAAAACGGTGGACCAGGTATGGGGGATTACCGCAACGGATTTAACGGCGAAGACCTAGTTTTGCGTGTTCCAGATGGAACTGTTGTCAAAGACAAACGCGGCAACGTACTCGCCGACNNCAGCTACCAAGGCCCGCAAAGCTCCTGGATTCGCTCTTCTTGGTGAACCAGGTTTTGAGAACTCCGTTGTTCTAGAGCTCAAGTCCATTGCTGACGTTGCATTGGTTGGGTTCCCAAGTGCAGGTAAGTCTTCACTGATTGCGGCAATGTCTGCTGCTCGCCCAAAAATCGCTGACTACCCATTCACCACATTGGTTCCAAACCTTGGTGTGGTTGTCGCTGGTGAGTCCCGCTACACCATCGCAGATGTGCCAGGGCTCATCCCGGGCGCGAGCGAAGGTAAGGGGCTCGGACTTGAGTTCCTCCGCCACATTGAGCGGTGCGCAGTGATTGTGCACGTCCTTGACACTGCAACTCTGGAACCTGGCCGCGACCCAATCACTGACCTAGAGCTCATTGAGAAGGAACTTCGCGCTTACTCTGAGGAACTCGAACTTGAGGGTTCACGCGTGCCATTGCACGACCGTCCGCAGTTGGTTGTGTTGAACAAGATTGACGTTCCAGACGGGCGTGAGCTCGCTGAGTTTATTAAGCCGTCCATCGCTGAACGCGGTATGCGCGTGTTCGAAGTTTCCGCTGTTACCCGCGAGGGCCTCAAGGAACTAAGCTACGCGTTGGCTAAGTACGTTGAGCACACCCGTGCGCAACAGCCTGAAGCAAAGCGTCAGATTGTGCACCTCGTTGAGCAAGCCCCAACCGACGTGCCGTTCACAGTAGTTAAGCGCACTGACTTCGACGGTGAAATCTACTTCCAAGTTCGCGGTACCAAGCCGGAACGCTGGGTTCNNTTCAACAACGATGAAGCCGTGGGCTACTTGGCGGACCGCCTCAACACGCTCGGTGTGGAAAAGGCTCTGTTCAAGGCTGGCGCTGTAGCTGGCAGTGAAGTACGAATCGGTGGCGAGGACAACTCTGTGGTCTTCGACTGGGAGCCAACCATGTCCACTGGCGCCGAACTGCTTGCTGGCCCTCGCGGAACTGACCTGCGTATGGAAGAGAACAGCCGACCAACGCGTGCTGAAAAGCGTCGTGAACACACTGAACGCATGGACGCCAAGACTGCTGCGCGTGAGGAACTGTGGATGGAACGCGGTTCAGGTCACTGGACTGACCCAAGCCAAGACGACAACTAAGTCTCTCTGCGCATTAACGAACGCACTTAGAATCGNNTGTTGGCGGTCACCTCACTTTGCGGACCCCTGCGCTGGTTGGTTCACAGGTGGTGGACAATAGTGAGGTGACCACCCAACAAGACGCAACCCATTCGTCGAAAAACGCTGCCAACACTGCTGACAACGCACCTATGGATTCAGGTGTGCCCGCGTTTTCCCAGCCGTATAACGTCACCGAGGTTCGAGGGCCCATTGCGAATGCCCGCAGGGTGGTTATCAAGATCGGTTCATCTTCGTTGACTGGCCCAGACGGCAAATTGTCGGTGGGTAATCTCAACGCTTTGGTTGAGGTCATTGCGGCACGCAAGAAGCAGGGCAGTGACGTAGTACTGGTGACATCTGGAGCGATTGCTGCGGGCATCGCGCCACTTGGTCTCACGGCCCGACCCAAGGACCTTGCCACCGCCCAAGCTGCGGCTTCAGTGGGCCAGGGGCTCCTCGTTGCTCGGTATGCGGAAGAGTTCGCCTGGCACGGAATTCGAGTGGGGCAAGTACTTTTGACCGCAGAAGACACCATGCGTCGAAGCCACTACCGTAACGCGCAACGCGCGCTGGAAAAGCTGTTGCAGTTGGGTATTGTGCCCATTATTAACGAGAACGACACCGTTGCCACCGACGAGATCCGATTCGGTGACAACGATCGCCTCGCTGCGCTGGTGTCCCACATTGTGCGAGCCGACGCCATGGTCCTCCTCACCGACGTGGACGGCCTGTATGACGGCCCGCCAAAGCTCCCTGGTTCAGCCCGCATCCCGTGGGTGCAGAACTTTGCGCAGATCTCCCAAGTGGAGGTGACCACCAAGGGTTCTTCCGTGGGCACTGGCGGCATGGTGTCCAAATTGGAATCGGTGCGAATCGCAACAGCCACGGGCATTCCCGTGGTGCTCACCATGGCCAAAAATGTTGCGCAGGCGCTGGCTGGACAAGACGTTGGCACCTGGTTCTCGGTCACTGGCAAGCGTATGACACGTAGACGTTTGTGGTTGGCGTATGCCGCGAAAACTCGCGGCAAATTGCTTATCGACGAAGGCGCAGCTCGGGCAGTATTGGGCGGCTTGGCATCATTGTTGCCCGCGGGAATCACGGCCGTGGAAGGCCACTTTGACGCGAACGACCCAGTTGAACTCGTTGACCCTGCGGGGGTAGTAGTTGGCAGGGGACTGGTGGCCTTCGGCTCCGCCGACCTACCGGTTCTGCTTGGAAAATCAACGGTCGAGCTCCGTGAACTGCATGGTGACGGCTACGATCGCGCTGTTGTGCACCGCGATGACCTAGTGATCGAGTTGCGCGCCAAGAAAAGTCGCGGGTGAAAAGAACGAGCTTTTTTCTCACCCGCTGAACTTCCACATGACGCGATAGCCAAACAGGCAATATGCTTTCGCGCATGGGGTCACACACTGCGCGTGTGCGCGAAGTCGTAGCAGGTCAGCGGCTTCCACGTCGCACAATTGGGCTGTACTCGGTGGGTTCAGTAGGAACGGGTGGGTTTGGAACCTTGCCCGGCCTGGTACTGGTCTACTACCTCACCGATTCCCTGGGGGTGTCTGCGCTCCTTGCGGGTCTCGTGGTGATTGTTGCCAAGGTTTGGGACGTGTTGATCGATCCGGTCATTGGTGAACTGTCAGACGCATCGGCATACAAAACTGGATCTCGAGCCCTGTTCATGAGGATTGGGGCGGTGGCTCTACCGGTTTTCTTTGTGTTGACGTTCGCGGTTCCACACTCGCTGGAATCTCATGTGGGGGCGTTGTGGGTGCTCGTTGCTTTCATTGCGAGTGCCACCTCGTTCTCACTGTTCCAAGTGCCCTATATTGCGCTTCCAGCTGAGTTGACCCAAGACTATGACGAACGTACGCGTCTGCTTACGTGGCGCGTGGTGGTGCTGTCGTTGGCAATCCTTGCTTTTGGCGGTGGTGGGCCTGCGCTGCGGGACATTGCCGGTGCAAACGAACAGCTCGGGTACCTGATTATGGCGTTGGTGGCCGGACTGGCCATGGCTGTTGGTTTCTACATCTCTTCGCTGTGCGCGCCACAAAGCACATCGAGTGCGGGACGAAGCACATCGAACGCGCCCCAGAANNCGAGGACGTCCGTATGGACTCGAGCTGGGCAGTCCTACAAAGCCGGTGCGAAACTCCTGGCGCACAACAAGGCGTTTAGGAGTTTGTTCTTCACGTTTGTTGCACAGGCACTTGCCACGGGCATGATGCTTGCGGCCGCGCAGTATGTTGCCACGTGGGTTATGGCAGATAAAACAGCCATCACTTTCCTGTTTGTTGCGCTGATTGCGCCAGCTCTGCTGTGTGCACCGTTGTGGGGAAAAATCGCAGTTCGAACCGGAAAAGAACGCGCCTTTGCAGCAGCATCTGTGCTCTTTATGGTGGGGTGCATAACCCTCTACGTGTTGTTCATCAGTGGGGCTGTAGCTGCGCACCATTGGCCGATTTACTTATGTGTGGCACTGTGCG
>DFNY01000162.1:0-274 GCA_002376595.1 Jonesiaceae bacterium UBA3555
TAGAACTCAGGGCAGCGATCACTGCGCTTCCGGCTTATGTTCCGGGAGCCCGAATTCCAGTTGGGGCTTCTGCCTATAAGGTGTCGTCCAACGAGAATCCATATCCGCCTTTGCCGTCGGTAGTGTCGGTAATTTCTGATGCTGCGAATGACATCAACCGCTATCCAGATATGGGAAACGCGGATATCGCTGAGGCTGTGGCGCAGTTCTTGAATGAGTCTGCTAGCGAGGCGGCTTTGGCTCGCGGTCCGCTTAAGGCCGAACATGTTGTCTT